>NZ_AECZ01000009.1 GCF_000179555.1 Solidesulfovibrio fructosivorans JJ] | reverse complement strand
AGTCTTTGGGAGGGGGGTCTGGGGGGAACCCTTTCTTCAGAAAGGGTTCCCCCCAGCCGCCGGAGGCATCCCCTACTCCTCCTCTCCCTCACGTCCTACCACAGCGATAGCGCCACGCCGGCCGAGCAGGCGCAGAAATTCGGCCACGGCCATCTCGGCCTCGCGGGCGTCGAGGTTGTAGCGCCTGGCCAGCTCGGCGGCGATCTCTCCGGCGGAGCGTTTGCCGTCGATGAGCCGCCACACGGCCGAGCCCATGGCGTCGAGCTCCACGGTCTTGCGCAACGGCTTGCCGTCCCACAGGCCGAAACGCCGGGCCAACCCGGCCAAGGCCGGGCGCACGGCCACGGGCAGGGACAGCTGCACCACGCCGGAGGGGATTTCCTCGGCGCGCACGTCGCGGCTGACCACCGGAGCCAGCTCCATGGCCTGCCGCCGGGTCAGGCCGCCGGCATCGGGCGGCAAGGGCTTCTTTTTAAAGAGAGACACAGTGTGACGCCACCTTTTCCAGCCATTGCCGGTCCACGGGTTTGCCCGAGGCGAGTCCCGCGCCGAGCAGTTTGTTGACGCCGGCCTCGTGGCGCATGACGCAAAGCCGCCCCTGCCGGCCGAGTCCCCGGGCCAGCGCGTCCGGGAAGCCGGTTCCCTGGCGGCTGGCCAGCCAGACCGCCGGGCAGCCGGCCAGGCTCCCTTCCTCCCGCCGCGTCCGGTCGTCGCAGCCGAAGGCCAGGGCCGCGACCTCGGCCAGATGGGACCGTTCGAGGAGCACGTCGGCCGGGGCGAGGCGGACGATGTCCAGGCGCTGCCGGCCGGCGGCGAAGGACAGGGAAAAGCGGCCCGGCACGAAGGTGTGGGAACACAGCATGAATCCCGACGGCGGGGTGAAGGAAAGGCCGAAGAGCCGAAAGGCCGGCGGCCCCGGGTCATGATGGCGCAGGCTGGCCAGCACCTTGGCCACCAGACGGCGCATGGCCGCATCCGGTCCGTCGCCCGGGCCGAAGGCCTGGAACACGGCGGCCATGCCGCACTCCGGGCAAAAAAGCGCCGCTCCCAGCCCGGCCCGGCCGTTTTTGCTCCAGGATAGCGGCATCAGTTCGAAATCGTGCAAGGGCCTTAGCCACTCTGGCGGAAGCGTCGCCCCGGCCGAGGCCTCCCCCTTGGGGGTCAGCGCCCGAAGCGCCGCCTCCATGCCCTTGCGACCGGCTCCGGGCCGCCATTTGAACTCGAAGGCCGGGCCGTCGGGGTCCTCGAAATACAGGTAGCCGAGCCCGAGCCTGGCCGGCCGCCAGTCGCCGGGCACGTCCAGGGACACGCCGTTCCAGGCCATGGCGGCAAGGGGCGGATCGCCGGCGGCAAGCGTTTGTCGCGTCATGGCCCGGTTGTAGGCCAGGGCGGCGGCCGGGAGCAAGGCTCGCGATATCGGGTGGAACGGGGGCCTGGGCAGGCGGGGCGGCGCTGTTGGGGGCCGCGCTTCAGGAGCGCTATTGTGCGACTCTTGGGGGCCAAGGCCTCGGCGTGCTGGTCACGCCATTTTAATATTACAGTTTGGAAATGTATTTTTCAGGGCAAGCCAACCCCCAGGAGATAAGCAATATTTTACAATATTGTCTAATATGACAAACTTGAAACGACACAAAACAGCCTCTTTGCGCTAAACATCCCAAAAGAACAACAAGAGAGTTGCGGGATAATTCTCCCGTTTTACATCTTTTTTTCGAAAGGACACGGCAAGGACAACATATTTGTCGTGCATCCAGCCGGGAACACGGCGGACGGCGACCGGCTCCTCCGGTGAACGCATCGCACCGGCATGGCAAGCCCATACAGCCCACCGGCCACGGCCCGGCGGCGCAACACCTTTCGCAGCGGAGACCCAACATGCCCGCCCTCTTCGATTCCTCGTAAGCGCGGCCAAAGCGGCACGACCGCGCCGCCACGGCCCAAGACGCACTTGCCCTCCCCCAACACCTAGGATTCGGAGAAGAACATGAGAAAGACGCTGAGTTGCCTGCTCCTGGCCCTTGTCATAACCATCATCGCCCTGCCGGCGGTCGCCGGGGCCGAGGAAGCCCCTGTCCCCGATCCCACGGGCGCTTCCATCGGCACCGCCGCCGACGTTGTGGGAGCCACCGCCGGCGCGCCCACCAAGGAAGACCTCGCCACATTGTCCCAAAACGAGCCCCTGGCCGCCAAACTGGCCGATGTGGTCGGACATAACCGCATCTCCATCAACTTCGTGTGGACGCTGGTGTGCGGCTTTCTGGTCATGTTCATGCAGGCCGGCTTCGCCCTGGCGGAAACGGGCTTCACCCGCGCCAAAAACGCCGGCCACACCATGGCCATGAACATGATGGTCTACGGCATCGGCATGCTCGGCTACTGGATCTGCGGCTTCGCGCTCCAGATGGGGGGCGTGGGCGGCGTGGCCTCGCTCGGCGGCGGGCAGGTGCTGGCCAACGAGTTCTCCATACATCTCGGCGGCCACGAGTTCGGTCTTTTCGGCACCACGGGCTTTTTCCTGTCCGGCGTGTCCTATGACGCCGTCGTGTTCACGCTGTTCCTCTTCCAGATGGTCTTCATGGACACCACGGCCACCATCCCGACCGGCACCATGGCCGAGCGCTGGACGTTCAAGTCCTTCGTCGTCTACGGCTTTTTCATCTCCATGTTCGTCTATCCGCTTTACGCCAACTGGGTCTGGGGCGGCGGCTGGCTGTCCTGCCTCGGCAAGTACTTCGCCCTCGGCCACGGCGTGGTCGATTTCGCCGGATCGTCTGTGGTGCACATGACCGGCGGCGTGGCGGCGCTGGCCGGCGGCATCATCCTCGGACCGCGCCTGGGCAAGTACCGCGAGGACGGCACGCCCAACGCCCTGCCCGGCCACCACATCCCCATGGCCATCGCCGGCTGCTTCATCCTGGCCTTCGGTTGGTTCGGCTTCAACGCCGGCTCCACCCTGTCCGGCACGGACCTGCGCATCGGCGTCATCGCCACCAACACCATGCTGGCCTCGGCCGCCGGCGCGTTCTCGTCCATGGTCTACATGTGGACCTTCTACGGCAAGCCCGATATCTCCATGGTGGCCAACGGCCTGCTGGCCGGGCTGGTCGCCATCACCGCGCCGTGCGCCTTCGTCAACTCCGTGTCCGCGGTCATCATCGGAGCCATTGCCGGGGTGCTTTTGTGCATAAGCGTCTTTTTCGTGGAGCGCGTGCTCAAGATCGACGACCCGGTCGGCGCAATCTCGGTCCACGGCGTCAACGGCGCCTTCGGGCTCCTCTCGGTGGGCCTTTTCGCCGACGGCAGCTACGGCGACGCCTTAAACGGCGTGGACGGCACGGTGCGAGGACTTTTCTACGGCGACGGCGGCCAGCTCGTGGCCCAGATCGTCGGCATCTGCACCAACTTTGTCTTTGTCTTCGTGGTGATGTATGTCTTTTTCAAGGTGCTTGACCGGATCGTCCCGCTTCGGGTCGATCCCGAGCACGAACTGGAAGGTCTGGACCAGCACGAAGTGGCGGTAACCGCCTATCCGGAATTCGTCCTGCAAAAAACCCACAGGTAAGACGCGGAGAACGCCATGAAAAAAATCGAAGCCATCATCAAGCCGTTCAAGCTTGACGAGGTCAAGGACGCCCTGGACAAGATCGGCATCCATGGGCTCACCGTCACCGAAGTGCGCGGCTACGGCCGCCAGAAAGGTCATATCGAGGCCTATCGCGGCGTCGAGTACCAGGTGCAGTTCAACGCCAAGGTGCGCCTGGACATCGTCGTGCCCGACGAGCTGGCGGAGAAGGCCGTGGAAACCATCCGCACCACGGCCAACACCGGCAATATCGGTGACGGCAAAATCTTCGTCTACCCCGTCGAGGGCGTGGTGCGCATCCGCACCGGCGAATCCGGGGACGCGGCCATCTAGCGCCGCCGAAAACCGGCAAGAAGGAAGGGACGTGGGCGACCGCGTCCCTTTTTCGTGGCCTATGAGAATGCGAGAGGGGAACCCTTTGAAAAGGGTTCCCCCTCTCGCGCTCTCCCCCTCCGAAACTTTTTATCGGGAAGTGTCCCACGGAGGACTTTCCGTTCTCAAGCAGCGATCTTTCAATGTCCGGGAGCGGGCAGGTCAAGCACCATTTTGATGTTCTCGCACGGCACCGTATTGCGGGCGTCGCTGACGCGTTCGACAATGCGGAACCCGGCTTTCTCGTACATGCGGCGCGATACGGGCAGGCCGTCCACGGTCCAAAGCGATATCCGACCGCCCCCGCGTTCCCGCCACCAGGCCATGGCCCGGGTAAAAAGCGTCTTGCCGATTCCGTTGCCCTGCCAGGCCGGGTCCACGAGGAAAAAGCGCACGTGCGCCCCGTCCGCCCCGGGAACGCGGCCGATGACAGCGATGGACCCGACCAGGACCTCGCCGGCATACGCCGCAAGCATCAGGTCCCTGTCCGGATCGTAGCCCTCGATAAAGGCGCACACGTCCCGCGTGGCCAACACTTCGAAGGGCGCGCCCGCGCCCCAGGCCTTGGCGTAATACCGGCCGAGCAGCGCGCCCACGGCGCCGACCAGCCCCGGCGCATAGCCGCTGCGGATGCGCACGCCCCGGCCGGGAATCTCTTCCGGGGGCGCGGCCTTTTGACCGTCTTGCGCACGTTGCATGCCTTCCCTCCCCAACGCGTTCGTTGCCTTGCGTTGCCGTTTGTCCTTTCAGTGTCCGGCGGCGGACAGGTCGAGCTCCATCTTGAGGTTGTCGCGCAGCACCGTGTACCGGTCGTCCGGCTCCCGGGCGACAATCCGGAAGCCGGCCTTCTCGTACAGCCGGCGCGAGGCGGGCAGGCCGTCCACGGTCCAGAGAAACACCTTGCCGTAGCCCCGTTCCCGGCACCAGGCCAGGGCGGCATGGAGCAGCGCCTTGCCCACGCCGTGGCCGTGCCAGGCCGGGTCCACGATGAAAAACCGAAGCTGCACCCCGTCCGGACCGGGCTTGCGGCCGAGGATGGCGATGGAGCCCACCATACGCCCCTCGCTGTAGGCCCCGAGCATGAGGTCGCGCTCGGGGTCGTAGCCCTCGATAAACGCGCACATGTCCCGCGTGGCCAATATCTCGAAGGGCGCGCCCGCGCCCCAAGCCGTGGCGTAATAGCGGCCGTGCAGCTCGCCCACCCGGCCGACGATGCCCGGCTCGTAGCCGCTGCGGATAGAGACCCCGCCGCCGGCCAACACCCGTCCCATGCCATCCCGGCGCGTGCCGCCCGTTTCCATTGCGCTTGCCATCGCATCCACTCCTTTCACAGGGGCCTTGCCGCTTGCCACAACGCTTCGAAGGCCAGGGAAAGCATGGCCGCCACCCCCCGGTTATAAATGACCACCGCCGTGAAACTCGGCGGCCCGCCGGCCGGATCCTGCATGGAAAGCAACGCCACCTCGTCGTCGAAGGCCTGCATCTTAAGCGGCAGCGAGTCGGCCACGCGAAGCGCCAGCCCCTGGCCGCAAAGCGTCTCCAGCAGGCCCCCCAGTTCCGGATCGTCCATAATGGCCGCATCGCAAAGAGCCCGGTAGCCAAGCCCCCGGCCAAGCGGCGCCTGCATGAAGGTGGTGTTTTGCTCCACGGACAAAATCATGGGCCCGGTGATGCACGAGGCGACCGACCGCTTGGCCTCCCGGGCCAGGGCAAGCGCCCGATGAGCAATGCGGGTCGCGCCCGAAAGCACCTCGACATAGGCCAGGGGATCGTTTTGTCCCCGGCCCGAGGCAAAGAGGGGCCCCAGGTCCGTGGCCAGACGCGCCGCCAGGGCTTTGGTCGTCTCCCGCTCCCGGGCCAGGGCCGCCTCCCGTTCCCGGGCCAGCAAGTCGAGCCCCACCGCCGGGTCCACGGCCACAAAGGCCCTGGGCGAAACGTCCCGGGCCAGACACAGCCCCTTGGCGACCAGGGAGGCCAGCACGTCGTACACGCGCTGTCTGGGGATGCCGGCCCGGGCCGCCACTTCGGCCGACGTCAGCTCCGGCCGGCCGAGCAGGGCCAGATACGCTCCGGCCTCGTAGGCCGTCAGCCCCAGGGCCGTCAGTTCCTGCGGATCGATCGTCATTTGTCACCATCCTTCAGTGGTGGCAATATCTAGCACCACTCAAAAGTGGTGTCAACAAGCCCCGACGCCCACTTGCCAGGAAAGACGCCCAGGGCTATTGCGCCTGGACGCGAAGCCGCCGGACGACCGCATGCGATCATCGCCCTTCCCTTCGCCGCATCCGCAACCTCTCAAGTCCGGGACCCGCATGGATTTTACCGCTCCTTCGCAAATCGTCGGCTATGTCGCGTTCGCGCTCGGGATCTTCGCCTTTGCCCAGCGCATCGACTGGCGGCTCAAGTTTCTGGTGGCCAGCGAATGCGTGGCCTATACGCTGCACTTCTACCTGCTCGGCAACAATGCCGCGGCGGTCAGCGCGGCCCTGTCGGCCATGCGGACCTTTACCTCGCTTAGGACCCGCTCGCCGTGGGTGGCGGGCTTTTTCCTGGCGCTCAACCTGGTGCTCGGCGTGGCCGTGGCCACGTCGTGGACGGCGGCCTTCCCCATCATGGCCGGGCTTTCGGGCACGGTGGCGGTCTTTTTCCTGCGGGGGATCGGCATGCGGCTCGTCCTGTTGTGCGCGACGCTTTGCTGGCTGACCAACAACATCCTGTCGGGCTCCATCGGCGGCACGATGCTCGAATCGTCCATCGCCGTGGTCAACGCCACGACCATGCTGCGGTTGTGGCGGGCGGGCAGGCTGCGCTAACGGCGCTTGGCGCGCGCGGCAGGCGCATGCTCCCAGGGCGAGTTGATCATCGGACTCAAACAACCGGCGTTTGACGTGGCCGGGCGGACGCGGGAGGTAGACAGCCCTTTGCGCGGCTTATTTCCGGCTCCCGGCCGGACCGGACAGGCGAGAACGGGAACGGTGAGGCCGGGACGGCCGTTCCGGGAGGTTCCGACATGCGCGACGAACAGACGCTTTTTGCCCTCTTCGAGACCGAAACGCCGCCGCGGCGGGTGGAGCCGGATATCTTCTCCGTGTACGCGACGGACGACGCCGGCAATGCCTATGACCGGCCGGGAGCCCTGTCGTTTTACGATCAGGTCGCCTGCAACCGCTTCTACAACCGGCTGGTCTGGGGCTACTGGCCATCGGCGGTGGAACGGCTGTGCCGTGGGGCCCTGGACGCCGCTTCAGGTTGGGTCCTGGATGCCGGGTGCGGCTCCCTGGCCTTTACGGCCAAGGCTTATGCCGCCTGTCGGGACCGGCCCGTGATCTGCCTCGACCAATCCCTGACCCTGCTGCGGCTGGCCAAAAGGCGCTTGGTGCGGCTGGCCGGCCGCATGCCGGACAACATCGCGCTCGTGCACGCGGACGCCCTGGCCCTGCCTTTCGGCCCCCACCGCTTCGCCACGGTGGTCGCCTGCAATCTGTTGCATGCCGTGCCGGACGCCGCGCGTCTCGTCCGGGAACTCACGCGCGTGGCCGAGCCTGGCGGCAACATGGCCTGCACCACCCTTATCCGGGCCGGACGGCTGGCCGATCGCTATTTGGAGATGTGGGGCAGGGCCGGGGAAGTCGTTCCCCGTTCGCGCCGCGAAGTGCTCGACCTTTTCAAGGTCGAGGGATCGGAAGCGTCCCTCGCCGCGCGGCAAAAAGGAAACATGCTTTTTCTGGAAAGCGCCGCGCGGACCTCTTAAAGAATCGGGTCCATGGGCAGGACGATAAAGAAGTTGTTGCCGAGCGACGTGGCCTCGTAGCCCTCGACCCCGCCGTGCAGGCGCACGACCTCACGGATGAAATAGAGGCCGTGGCCGGTGCCGTACTCGCCCGAGGCGTTTTCCCCACGCACCCCCTCCTCGAACAGGTGCGCGGCGGTTTCCGGCGGGATGGGCGGACCGGAGGTGAAGACGTTGAGCTTGATGCCGTCACGGTTGGGCCCGAAGAAATTCTGCTTGCGCTCCCAGCCGAAGGAAATGAAGCGGCGCTTGCGGCCGGAGGCGTCGGTCACCTCGCGGGTATACTTGACCGCGTTGGAAAAGAGGTTGGCGTAGACCTGGCTTATGAGCCCGATGTCGACCACCACCTCGATTTCCTGGTCCGGCACCCCGCCAAGGGAAGTGTCGATCTCGATGCCGCGTTCCTCGAAGCGCGGCCGGTAGCGCTCGAGTTGGAGGTCGATGACCTGCTTCTTGAAGTTGCAGGCCCGCTTCTCCAGCACATACCGTCCCTCCTCGAAATGGGACCGCCGCAAAAGCGTTTCCAGAAAAAGGCTGGTCTGCTCGTAGTGGGTCAGTATCTGGCGGTACTGGTCCATGAGGCCTTCGTGGATGTAGCCGAGATCACGCAGGAGCTTGTCCTGGGCGGGGCTTATCGCCTGCCCTTCGCCGGCCTCGCCTTCGAAAAACTGCTTGAGCTTCCACTCGAAGAACTTGAGCAGGTCGATCTTGGAGCGCAGGCGCTTGTAATAGAGCTTGAAATAGATATTGGGCACGATGACGTTGTGCCCGATGTCCTTGACCAGGCTGCGGATGAAGTGGAGGTGTTCCTTGTTCTTGTTGGCCAGAATGCGATTGTGGAGCTGGTAGCCGAACCGGTTGGCGTAGCGCTCGAAAAAAAGCCGGTCGTGTTCGGTCAGGCGCGAGGCGGGAAATATCTCCAGCATGCCGAAGACGTCTTCCCGGGGCGTGAACGGCAGTTGGGAAATAAGCTCATGGTTGCCCTTGATGGGGACTAAAAGCCTGTCCTCGCGCACCACGGCCTTTTGCGGAAAGGGCAAATCCCCGAACTCCCCGGCGTCCTTGGACGGGCACTTGTAGGCGCAACGCCGGATCGAACCGCTCTTGCTGTCCAGCACATACAGGTTGCAGTCGATATCGAAAAACATCTTGGGGATGAGCAGGCACACCGCATAAAGATGCTCCAGGGTCGGAAACTCCTGGGCCAGATCGAAAAAGACGTTGAGGGAGACGCTTTGCAGGGCCGTGAAATTATAGGCCTCGTAGTCGTCTATCTTCTGATGGACGCGGCGGGCCACGGCCTCGATCACGTTGTGGTCGAGGACGGACGGATCATCCGAAGCGCCAAGGCTTAGGACCGTAAGCGTCTCGGCAACGTCCTTGGCGCTGGTCATGCGGATCCTCCGGGTAGGAATGCTGTTAGTTTTCCCATACCCGCGATGGGCGGCGAAGACAATACGGCATCACCTAATCGATACGGATCTCGATGGGGCCGGGTGAAAAGCCCTTGAGTTCGGAGAGAAGCCCCCGGATGCCGGAGGCCAGGATGCGCTCCACGAACGGATTGACGGTAAGCTGCCTGCCGCCGACGGTGACGGAAAGGGCCACGCGGGTGGTGGCGCAGTCGTCGGGCGTGGCCCGACCGGCCAGGATGTCGGCGGCCAGCCCCCCGCAATCCTCCCGGCCGCAGGCCCCGCAGTCAAGCCCCGGCAGGACGAAGCCCTTTTCCAGGACCGCTTCGGCCACGGCTTCCAGGCTCTCGAAATGAGGCAGGCCCGGGGCGCGCACCGTCCCGTAGGTCCCAAGGACCAGCCCCGGGTCGGAAAGCGCTTCGGCCTCGGCCGCCTCGTGCAGCACCAGCACGCGCGGGGCGACGGCGTGCTCCCGGCCGCCTTCGACCACCAGCACGTCGCCGTCGAGCATGGCGATCATGTCCGAAATCTTGCGCGGATCGTTCCAGAAAAGCGCGCTCTCCCGGGCGGCGATGGCCCCCACCGTACGGCAATGGGCCAGAAACCGGTCCGTATCCGTATCCTCCTTGTCGAGGCCGGGATTGTGCGTGCACTTGAGCGCGCACGGCGAAAAACCGCGACTTGTGAAGTGCGCCAGCAGCGCCTCGCACAAGCCCGTCTTGCCGGACTTCTTGAATCCCAGAACCTGCACCCCTTTTCTCATGCCGTCCTCCCGTGCCAACCTGTTTCGTCGGCCGCATCCGGCGCGAGAAGCCCGCCCTCGCGAAGCTTCAGCTTGCTGTCGCACACGGCGTCCAGCCAGCGTTGGTCATGGCCGCTTATGACCAGGGTCGTGCCGTACTCCTCCCGGGCGGCAAAGACCGCCCGGCGCACCAGCTCGGCGCTGTTCTTGTCCAGGTTGGCCGTGGGCTCGTCGAGCAGCAGCACTCGCGGCCGCAAGGCCAGCCTGGCCGCCAGGGCCACGCGTTTGACCTCGCCGCCGGAAAGCTGCCGCCAGGACCGTGGCGCGAAACGGACCGGGTCGAGCCCCACGGCGTCCAGGGCCGCGTCCACGCGCTCCCGGATGTCCGGCGCGCCCCGCACCGAAAGCCCATAGCCCACATTGGCCCGCACCGAGCGCTTGAGCAGATACGGCTCCTGGGGAAAATAGGTGACTTCGCCGCGCAGGGCAAACTCGCGGCCAAGGGTCGGTTCCCCCCGGTAGCGCACCACGCCCGAGGCCGGGGACTCCAGAAAGGCGAGCAGGCGCAAGAGCGTGCTCTTGCCGCCGCCGTTGGGACCGGCCAGGCCGGTGATGGTGCCGGAGGCGATGGTGAGGCGCGGGATGTTGAGCACAACCCGCCCGTCATAACTCTGGGTGACGTCTTCCAGCTCGTAGAGCGCGTCCATCAGCCGGCCCTCCGGCGACAGGCCGCCGCGATCAGGTTGACGGCAAAGGCGATGACCATGAGCACCATACCGAGGGCGATGCCGGTGGCGAATTCGCCCTTGCCCGTCTCCAGGGCGATGGCCGTGGTGATGGTGCGCGTGTCCCACCTGATGTTGCCGCCGAGCATCATGGAAATGCCGATCTCGGACACGATGCGGCCGAAGGCGGCGGTGGTGGCGAGCAGCATGCCGAAGCGGGCCTCGGTCAGTGTGGCCAGAAATAGATGCCGGGACTTGGCCCCGAGGGTGAGCAGGGTCGGGCGCAGCCTCGGATCGAGGCTTTCCACGGCCTGGGCCGTCAGCGCGATGACGATGGGCAGCCCCAGGATGGTAAGCCCCACGGCCATGCCAGGCACGGTGAAGAGAAGCTCCCAATCCCCGAGCGGCCCACGCCGGGAAATGAAGGCGTACACCACGAGCCCGATGACCACCGTGGGAAAGGAAAGAAAGGTTTCGACCACCAGCCGCACGGCCCGCTTGCCCGGAAACTCCCTGTAGCCGAGCAAAAACCCCGCCGGAGCGCCAAGGGCAAGGGTGGCGAGCATAGCCTCGAAGGTGACGACCAGGGTGGTCCAGACGGCGGAAAACGTTTCCGGATCGCCGTGCGCCAGAAGGACGAGGGCCTGGCGGAGCCCGTCGAGAATATAATTCATGGCGAGCGTTCACCCCCGGCCGGGCCCTTGCGAGCCCGGCCGGGAAAGGAATGCGGTGTCCTTATTTGGCGGCGTTGGGAGTGAAGAGCTTTTTTCCCTTGAGGGTAAAATCGCCGATGAGCTTCTGGCCCCTGGGCGAGGCCATCCACTCGCGGAACACTTCGGCGTTCTTGAAATCGGTGCTCTCGCAATTGTCCGGGTTGATGGAGATGACGCTGTACTGGTTGAGCAGCGGCTTGTCGCCCTCGACCAGCACCACCAGCGCCGGCTTGCCCCCGGCCTGGTCGGCGTATTTGATGTACGTGCCGCGATCGACCAGGGTGTAGGCCCCGCGCTCGCCGGCGATGTTGAGCGTCTTCATCATGCCCTGGCCCACCGAGGCATACCAGGAGTCCTTGTCCGGCACGGCCATGCCGGCGGACTTCCACAGGGCCTTTTCCTTCTTGTGGGTGCCGGAATCGTCGCCGCGGCTCACGAAGGGCGCCTTGGCAGCGGCGATCGCCGCCAGGGCCTCGCCGGCCTTCTTGCCCTTGACCTTGGCCGGATCGGAAGCCGGGCCGACCAGCACGAAGTCATTGTACATGACCTCGGTGCGGTTGACGCCGTGGCCCTCCTCCACGAACTTCTTCTCGGCGGCCGGAGCATGGACCAGCAGCACGTCCACGTCGCAGTTGCGGCCATGCTCCAGGGCCTTGCCCGTGCCCACGGCCACCCATTTGAGCGTGATGCCGGTGTCCTTTTTGAAGGCGTCGGCCAGAACCGGCAGCAGCCCGGTATCGTCGGTGCTGGTGGTGGTGGCCATCATCAGGGTGTTGTCCTTGGCCAAGGCCGGCCCGGCGCACAAGACGGCGATAGCCACCGCCGCAAGCGCCAGGCGCAAGGTTTTCATACGCATCGCTTCCTCCTCTGTTTTCCATCGGTTAGCACAATCACGCCGTAACATTGGAATAGCCCATGAAAGCCGTCAAGGCGACCCCTGAGCGAAAAATTCCGGGAAAAATTTCATTTCCGACCTAATGCCTTTTGCCGAAAGGACGATAGGAACAACGAAAAGGGGTTGCTTTTTCTTCCACTGCGGTACATCTGCAACACTCCTGCAACTAGCATATTTATCAGACTTTCATTCAAGCATCCCTCCTGATTACTTTTGAGTGCCTCCCGCTTCGCCCCGGTTTTCTCCTCTTGCACTAAAAATTTTCTCATATTTTCCTCCTAAAGGGTTTTTCCAATAGGCCGATAGGTGTGGCAAGCAGCCAGTCACAGCGGGAGATTGGCAGCAACAATCGGCAAGGGAAGTTACCAGCGAATCAATACGGCGGAGTAAACCGGCGCGAGCCGCTCACCTCAAGTAGCCCCATGGCGTCGGCGAGCTCTTCGCTTACATGGGACGCGAGCTGGATGCACACACTTTTCAAGGAGGAAAAGCCATGTCTCTTACCATCAACTACAACGGAATGGCTGCCAATGCGGCCCGCAATCTTTCGAATTCCTACGGCGCCCTGGCAACTTCGACACAACGCCTGTCTTCCGGCCTTCGCATCAACACCGCGGCCGACGACGCCGCCGGCCTGGCCATTCGCGAGCTCATGCGCTCCGATGTCGCCGCCATCAACCAGGGCGTGAGAAACGCCAACGACGCCATCTCCATGATCCAGACCGCCGACGGCGCGCTCCAGGTCGTGGACGAAAAGCTCATCCGCATGAAGGAACTGGCCGAACAGGCCGCCACCGGCACCTACACCTCGGACCAGCGCCTCATCATCGACTCCGAATACCAGGCCATGGCTTCGGAAATCACCCGAATCGCCAACGCCACGGACTTCAACGGCATCTATCTCTTGAACGGCAACCTGTCCGCCAGCACCCACAGCGGCTCCGGCATCAACGCCAGCGGCAAGCTCAAGGTGCACTTCGGCTCCGGCAACCAGAGCGCCGAGGACTATTACTACGTCCAGATCGGCACCTCCACCGCTTCGGCCCTGGGCGTGGGCCTTGGCGCGGCATCGGGCGCCAGCGGGCGCAGCATCTCCACCCAGGAGCTGGCCCAGAAGGCCCTCGACGCCATCCAGACGGCCATCGTGTCCAAGGACAAGATCCGCGCCAACCTGGGCGCCCTGCAAAACCGCCTGGAGAACACCATCTCCAACCTGCAGATCCAGGGCGAAAACCTGAAGGCCGCCGAATCCCAGATCTCCGACGTCGATGTGGCCACGGAAATGACCCAGTTCGTGCGGCAACAGATCCTGACCCAGTCGGCGGTGGCCATGCTGTCCCAGGCCAACTCCCTGCCCAAGATGGCCATGCAGCTCATCAGCGGCTAATAACCGGCATACCCTTCGCGCAAAAAGCGCCCGCTCCGGTCCAGGCCGGGGCGGGCGCTTCGTTTTCCGTGGGGCGACGCAGAGAAAATGGATGCGACGACGCTTGCCGCCGCGCCTGCTCCCTTTGGGCCTCAGACCACTTCGCTAGCGGCCAGAAAAAAACGCAGGGCCGGAAACATGTAGCGCCGGGCGTGGTGCACGATGTAAAAATGGCGCTGCATCACAAGCTCCGGCGTTTCCATGAGCGTCACCGCCCCGCTTTCCAGATACCCCCGCGCGGCCATGCGGGATACGACCGAAACGCCAAGCCCGGCGGCAACGCATTCGAGGACCGCCAGGGACGAATGCACCAGGAGCACCTGGCGCAGGTCCCGAGGATCAACGCCGGCCGCGAGCAGCGCTTCCTCCATGGCCTGGCGCGTCCCGGACCCGGCTTCGCGCATGACCCAGGGCAGCTCGGTCAGGCGCTGCCTCCAGTCCTCGCCGGTAAGGCCGGCATGTGCCTGGGCTCGGGGGGCGACCAGCACGAGCTGGTCTTCCAGAATCGAGCGACAGGCCAGTTCCGGCTGGCGCGCCGGCGCGCCGACGATGCCCGCATGGGCGTCACCGGCCAGCACCATGGCGGTGATTTCGGACGTGTCCCCCCCGCGCAGGTCCACGCGGACTTCGGGGTATTGCTTGAGAAACCGGGCCACCAGTCCCGGAATGATATATTGGGCCGGAATGGTGCTGCCGCCAATGACAAGGTCCCCGGAAACCCGCTGGGACAGGGCCAAAATGTCAGCCTTGGCCATGTCGAGCTGGCTGAAGATGGTGATGCAGTAGCGATGGAGCAGATCGCCGGCCTGGGTCGGCAGCACGGTGCGGCCGAGACGATCAAAGAGCTGCGCCCCGAGTTCCTCTTCCAAGGCCATGATATGGGCGCTGATCGTCGGCTGGGACAGCATCAGCTCATCCCCGGCCCTGGAAAAGCTGCGCAGGTCATAGACCTTGGCAAACGCCTGCAAGCGACGAATATCCATCTCCGCCATCCTTTCTATAGAAAAAATCTATAGATATACACAAAAAAAAGCAGGGTCGGAAAACCGACCCTGCTCGTGCTATTCCTGGGTCTCGCCTTCGGCGGGCGCGGCAGGCGTCTCGGGCTCGGGAGCGGCGGCGGGCGCGGGCTTGGCCTCGGCGGCCGTCTCGCCGGCAAGGCGGGTCAGCTCGATGATGGCCATGGCGGCGCAGTCGCCGTTACGGGGCAGGCTCAACTTGACCACGCGGGTGTAACCGCCGCCCTGGCCGCGAAAGCGGGGGCCGATCTCGTCGAACAGGCGGGCAACCAGCTGGTGGTTTTCCAGAACCTTGTAGGCCAGGCGACGGGCATGCACGCTGTCGGTCTGGGACAGGGTCACCAGATGCTCGACAACGCCGCGCAGTTCCTTGGCCTTGTGTTCGGTGGTGCGGATACGCTCGTGGATCAGCAGCGAGCGGGCCATATTGCGCAGCATCGCCTTCCGGTGGGAGGCGTTTCTGCCGAATTTGCGTCCGGATTTCTTATGTCTCATCGACCTGCTTCCTCTTGAGCCATTCCTGGTATTTTTGCTCGAAATTCTCGATGCGCATGCCGAATTCGAGGCCCATGTCCTCAAGCACCCGGCGGATTTCCTCAAGGGATTTCTTGCCGAAGTTCTTGGTCTTGAGCATCTCGTTTTCGGTCTTCTGCATCAACTCGCCAACGGTCTGGATGTTGGCGGACTTGAGGCAGTTGGTGGCGCGCACGGACAACTCGAGTTCATCTATGCTCTTGAAAAGGCTCGGATTGAGTTCGATGTCGTCGCGGCGGCGAGCCTTGTCGGCTTCGGACTCTTTCTCGTCGAAGTTGATAAAGACGGTCAGCTGGTCCTTGAGGATCTTGGCGCTGTAGGAGATAGCGTCCTCAGGAGAGATGGAGCCGTCGGTGTCCACTTCAAGCACCAGCTTGTCGTAGTTGGTCATCTGGCCGACGCGGGCCTGCTCGATGGTGTAGGCCACCTTCTTGACCGGCGAAAAGCTGGAATCGAGTAAGATCAGGCCGATCTCGGAATCCAGGCCTTCATGCATGTCGGCAGTGACATAGCCCTTGCCCATGCGCACTTCGAGCTCGATCCGGAAGTCGCGATCCTCGGAGAGGGTGGCGATGAGCACATCCTCGCTTAAGACCGTCACATTCTGGTTGCCCTGGATGGCGCTGGCCAGGACCTCGCCCTTCTTGTTGGCGAAAAGGGTCAGGCGCTGCGGGTCCTCGGTGGCCATGGCCAGCCGGACCTGTTTGAGGTTGAGGATGACTTCGGTCACATCCTCGATGACTCCCGGAATGGTCGAGAATTCGTGCTGCACGCCCTCGATGCGGGCGGCGACGATGGCCGCGCCCTGGAGGGACGACAGCAGCACCCGGCGCAGCGCGTTGCCGAGCGTGGTGCCGAACCCGCGTTCCAGGGGCTCGCACACGAACCGACCATGGGTGTCGGTCGAAGCGGAATCCCGTTCCAGGGTTTCCGGCTTGACCAACTCGGTCCAGTTCCGGGAGTTGATGAGCCGTTGGCCGTTGCGAATCAACATGGCGTCACCTTATGCAAAGCGTACTTTGCCGATTACTTGGAGTAAAGCTCGACGATGAGCTGCTCGTTGATCGGGAACTGCACGTCCTCGCGGGTGGGCAGGGCGTTGACCTTGCCTTTGAGCTTCTCGCCGTCCACTTCGAGCCAGGCCGGGCAGCCGCGGCGGGCGATGACCTGCTGGGCTTCCTGGATGATGGGGGACTGGCGGTTGCGCTCGCGCACTTCGATGACGTCGCCGACCTTGACCTGCAGCGAGGGAATGGTCACGCGGCGGCCGTTGACGGTGAAGATCCCGTGCCGCACGAGCTGGCGGGCCTGGTTGCGCGAATTGGCGAAGCCGAGGCGATAGATCACGTTGTCCATGCGCCGCTCGAGAAAGCAAAGCAGGTTTTCGCCGGTGACGCCTTTTTTCATGTCGGCGCGCTGGAAGTAGGCGCGGAACTGCCCTTCCAGGATGCCGTACATACGGCGGGTCTTTTGCTTCTCGCGCAGCATCACGGCGTAGTCGCTCATTTTTTTGCGAATACGTCCGTGCTGGCCAGGGGCGTAGGGACGGCGCTCGTAAGCGCACTTATCGGTATAGCAGCGATCGCCCTTCAAAAAGAGCTTTGCCCCTTCACGGCGGCAAATCCGGCATTTCGCTTCTGTGTATCGTGCCAAGGTCGTTCCTCCTCAATGTGCCGCGGACCGTCTTGCGTTGTTCTTCCCGGTCCCGCTTTCTCGTCTGGTTGCGTGCAGTCGGGCCGGGATGGCCCCGCGGCGAACCGATGCCACGTCAGGCCCTGTCCGGGCCTGGTCGAAATAAGTCCGCTTGCGCCCGGCGGTCGGGCCGGACGCGCCGTACCTTAGACGCGGCGCCGTTTGGGCGGACGGCAGCCGTTGTGGGGGATGGGCGTGATGTCGCGGATGTAGCTGACCTTGAAACCGGCGTTGTGAATGGCGCGCATGGCGGCCTCACGTCCGGAGCCCGGCCCCTTGACCAGAATGCCGACCGTGCGCATGCCGTTTTCCTGGGCCTTGCGGGCGGCGTTTTCCGCCGCGACCTGGGCGGCGAAGGGGGTGGACTTGCGCGACCCCTTGAAACCTGCGCCGCCGGAGGTGGCCCAGCTCACCACATTGCCCTTCTGGTCGGTGAAGGTCACGATGGTGTTGTTAAACGAGGCCTGGATATGGGCCACGCCCACGGGAATGTTCTTACGTTCCTTTTTGCCGATGCGGCGCGGTTTCGCCATGGGTATATCTCCGAAACGGCCCTAAAGGGGCCCGTCACGTGGTTATTGCGGTTACTTTTTCTTCTTGGCCATCACGCCGCGACGCGGACCCTTGCGGGTGCGCGCATTGGTGTGGGTGCGCTGTCCGCGGCAGGGAAGCCCGCGACGGTGGCGAAACCCACGATAGCAGCCGATGTCCATGAGGCGCTTGATATTGGCGGTCACATCACGCCGCAAATCACCCTCGACCTTGTGGTTGGCCTCGATTTCCTTGCGGATGGTGTTGGTTTCCTCGGGGGTCAGGGCGTCGGAATTCTTCGTCCAATCGACGCCGCTCGCTTCGAGGATCGTAAGGGCCGTGGTGCGGCCGATGCCGTAAATGTAGGTCAGCGCGATATCCATGCGCTTATTTTTGGGAAGGTCGACTCCCGCGATTCTGGCCACGACGTTCCTCCGTTATCCCTGACGCTGTTTATGCCGGGGGTTCTCGCAGATCACCCGAACCACGCCGTGACGCCGGATGATTTTGCACTTGGGACAAAGTTTTTTCACCGAGGGTCTGACTTTCATGTCGCTCTCTCCGTATCCCGGCGATGGAAACGACCGGTGCCTGCCGGCATCGGTCGCATCAATCAACCAGGCTTAAAATCCGAGGTCCGTTTTTGGTCACAGCCACCGTATGCTCGAAATGAGCCGACAGGCTGCGGTCCTTGGTCACGGCCGTCCAGTTGTCGGACAGCACTTCGACGTCGGGACCGCCGGCGGTCACCATGGGTTCGATGGCCAGCACCATTCCGGGCTGCAAGGGAACGGGGTGGGCGTCCCGCGGCTCGAAATTCGGGATTTCAGGCTTTTCGTGCAACTTTCTCCCGATGCCGTGACCAACAAATCGTCTTACAACACTCAGGCCATGTCCTTCAACATATTTTTGCACGGCCCGCGAAATATCATACAAATCATTGCCGGTCCGAGCCTGGGTGATGCCCGTTTCCAGCGATTCCCGCGTCACCTGCAAAAGCGCCGCCGCTGCCGCGTCGATCCGCCCCACCGGGGCGGTCGTGGCCGCGTCGCCGTAAAAGCCGTCGTAGACCACGCCCATGTCGAAACTGACGATGTCCCCTTCCTCAAGCACCCGGTCGGACGGGAAGCCATGGACGACTTCCTCATTGACCGAGCAGCACAGGGCGTACGGAAAGCCGTACATCCCCAGAAACGCCGGCTTGACCTTGAAATCATCACACCGCTTGCGCGCGATGTCCTCGAATTGCATGGTGCGCACACCCGGTTTGACCGCTTCCGTCAACTCTTGCAAGATGATGGCCACGATCCGGCAGGCCTGCCGCATGGAAGCAATCTCAAGGTCATTTTTGAGGAATATCCCCCTGACCTTCTTCAAAACATCTACCTGCCCTTGATCCGGCCTTTCTGCATGAGACCCTCATACTGCCGGGAGATCAGATAGGACTCGATCTGCGACATGAAATCCATGGCCACACCAACAACGATCAGAAGCGAGGTGCCGCCGAAGTAAAACGGCACGTTGAATTGCTGGATCATGACCATGGGCAACACGCAGACCACGGATATATAAAGCGAACCCCAAAGCGTGATGCGGGCCAGGACCTTGTCGATGAACTCCTTGGTCTTGGCGCCGGGGCGGATGCCCGGAATGAACCCACCTTGTTTGCGGATATTTTCGGCAATATCGGCCGGATCGAAGATGATGGCCGTGTAGAAGTAGCAAAAGAAGACGATCAGCGCCACGAAGATCACATTGTAGGTGATCGTTTGGGGGCTGAAAAACGCGGCCACGGTCTTAAGCCACGGCACGCTGGAGAATTCGCCCAGAGTCGCCGGGAAAAGCAGAATGGACGAGGCGAAAATGGGCGGAATGACGCCGGCGGTATTGACGCGAAGCGGCAGATGCGTGGTCTGGCCGCCGTACATTTTCCGCCCCACCATGCGTTTGGCGTATTGGATCGGTATGCGCCTGGTGCCGCGTTCCATGAACACGATGGCGACCAGGACCGCCAGCATCAGCACCACGATGAACACAAGGACGAAAAGCGAAATCTCGCCCGCCTTGAGCAGATCGAAGGTGGACAGCACGGCCCGGGGCAACCCGGCCACGATACCGGCATAGATAATCATGGAGATGCCGTTGCCGATACCTTTGTCGGTCATCAGCTCGCCCAGCCACATGAGGAAGATCGTGCCCGTGGTCAGGGTCAGGATGGTCATGAGGCGAAAGCCCCAGCCGGCCATGACGACCACCGGCGCGCCGGTCGGGCTGGCCATGCTCTCCAGGCCCACGGCGATGCCGAAGCCCTGGATGATGGTGATGAGCACCGTGCCGTAACGGGTGTATTGGGTGATCTTCTTGCGCCCGGCGGCCCCCTCCTCCTTCTGCATCTTGGCCAGCTCGGGGCTGACGACGGTCAGCAGCTGGATGATGATGGAGGAGGAGATGTAGGGCATGATGCCAAGCGCGAAGATGGAGAGGTTGCGCAAGCCGCCGCCGGAAAACATGTCGAAGAGGCCGAACAGGGTGTTCTTGGCGCTCTCGAAAAAGTCCGCCAGCGCGGTCGTATCCACCCCCGGCACCGGCACATGCACGCCGATCCGGTAGACGGCCACCAGGAAAAACGTCCAGAGGAGCTTTTTCTTCAGCTCCGGCAGACGCGCCAGATTCTCGACTCCGGTAAGTGCCACGGCAACTTCCGTTCTTATTCCGTTACGGGTTCGGCTTCGGCGGCGCCGAGCATCACGGCCTTGCCACCGGCAGCGGTGATCTTCTCGGCCGCCTTGGCGCTGAAGCGATGGGCCTCAACGGTCACGGCGGCGGAGACCTCGCCCTGGCTCAGGATCTTCACCAGCGCGCCGGCGCTAGCCAGGCCACGTTCGTAGATGTCGTCCAGGCTGATCTCGGTCTTGCCCTCGAAAGCGGCCAGGAGCCGATCGAGGTTCAAGGGCTGGTAGACGATCTTGAACTTGTAGTTCTTAAATCCCCGCTTGGGCAGCCGACGGGCCAGCGGCATCTGGCCGCCTTCGAACCAGGGGCGCTCGGACACGCCCGCGCGGGCGTTCTGGCCCTTGTTGCCCTTGCCGGCGGTGCACCCCTGACCGGTGCCGCGGCCGCGACCGATGCGCTTGCGGCTCACGCGCTCCTCAGGGAACGGATATATCTCGTGGAGTTTCATGACTCGGTAACCTCAACCAGGTGCTTGACCTTCTCGATCATGCCGAGCACGGTGTCGGACTTCTCGAAGGAACGTTCCTGCCGGATCTTCTTGAGCCCCAGGGCGGCAAGAGTGCCGCACTGCTTGGGCGTATTGCCGTAGCGCCTTTTGAGCAGCTTGACGGTAACGGTAGCCATGGCAGTCTCCCTTTACTTGCGCGGCGTGGCCAGGGCCTTGCCGCGCATGGCGCCGACGGACTCGGCGCTGCGCAGCGAAGCCAGACCTTCCATGGTGGCGCGCAGGACATTGTGCGGATTGTTGGTGCCGATGGCCTTGGTCAGGATGTCGTTGACGCCGCAGGCCTCCATGATGGCCCGGACCGGGCCGCCGGCGATGATGCCGGTACCCTTGGAAGCGGGCTTGAGCATGACGCGGCCGGCGCCGAACTGGCCAAGGACCTCGTAAGGCAGGGTGCCGTCGAGCAGGGGAATGCTGATCATCCCCTTTCTGGCCTGCTCCGTGGCCTTGCGGATCGCCTCGGGCACCTCGTTGGCCTTGCCCAGGCCATAGCCCACCGCCCCCTTGCCGTCGCCGACGACGACCAGGGCGGAGAAGCTGAACCGGCGGCCGCCCTTGACGACCTTGGCCACGCGGTTGAGGTACACGATCTTTTCGATCTGTCCGAGATCGGACTGCTGGTCCATGCCGTCATCTTTACGTCGATTAGAATTTGAGGCCGCCATCCCGGGCTCCGTCGGCAAGGGCTTTGATCCTGCCGTGATAGATGTAGCCGCTACGGTCGAAGACCACGGCTTCAATGTTTCTCTCCAGGGCCTTTTGCGCCAGGTCCTTACCGACCTTGGTCGCGGCTTCCTTGTCGGCCTTAAGCGGCTCGTCGGCCTTGCCCAAGGTCAAGCTCGAGGAAGACACCAGGGTCTGGCCGCTGAGATCGTCGATCACCTGGGCGTAGATGTGCCGGTTGGACCGGAACACCACCAGGCGGGGACGCTCGGCGCTGCCGACCAGCTTCTTGCGGATGCGGACTTTCCGGCGCGCGCGCGCCAGGGTCTTGCTCATCTTCATGATGCGGTCCTATTTCTTGCCGCCGGACTTACCGGCCTTGCGGCGAATGGTTTCGGTCTCGTACTTGATGCCCTTGCCCTTGAAAGGCTCGGGCGGACGCACACGGCGGATACGGGCGGCAGTCTCGCCCAAGAGCACCTTGTCGATGCCGGAAAGGGTGAGCTTGTTGCCCTCGACCTTGGCCTCGATGCCGGCCGGCAGCTTGAAGTCGACGGGATGCGAGTACCCGACGGCCAGGGACACGGTGTTGCCGGTGGTGGACACCTTGTAGCCGACGCCGATGACCTCGAGGGTCTTGGAAAAGCCCTTGCTCACGCCCTCGACCAGATTGGCGAGCAGGGTGCGGCGCAGGCCGTGCTGCGCCCGGGCCAAGCGCGTGTCGTCCACGCGGGTCACGTGCACCTTGCCGGTCTCGACCGTGTATTCGATTTTCGGATGCGTGGGCGTGGCCAGCTGGCCCTTGGGGCCCTTGACCGTCACCGCCTCGGGAGCGACCTCGACGGACACGCCGGAAGGCAGCTCTATTTCGCGTTTTCCTATCCTGGACATGACATCTTCTCCGCGACTTGTCTTCTTACCAGATTTCGCACAGGAGCTCGCCGCCGACGTGGAGCTCCTGGGCCTTGCCGCCTTCCAGGATGCCCCTGGAAGTGGACAGGATGCTGATGCCCAGGCCGTTTTGGACCTTGGGGATGGAGCCGGAGCCGACGTAGACGCGGCGGCCGGGCTTGCTCACCCGCTTGAGTCCCGAAATAAGCGGCTTGCCGCCGGCATATTTCAAGTTGATGGACAGGGTGCTCTCGTTGACGGCAAAGTCTTCGATGTAGCCCTCGTCCTTCAAAATGGCGGCGATGGAGGCCTTGAGTTTGGAGGCCGGGATGGCCAATTCCGCGTGCAGCGCGTGGTGCGCGTTGCGAATGCGGGCCAGCATATCGGAAATGGGGTCGGTCACCGACATGGCGTCCTTCTCCTTAGCTTACCAGCTCGACTTGCGCACGCCGGGCATTTCCCCGGTCAGCGACATGTTACGGAAGCAAATACGGCACACGCCGTACTTGCGCAAAAACGCCCTGGGACGACCGCAGATGGGACAGCGGTTATACGCTCTGGTGGAAAACTTCGGCTTGCGGCTGGCTTTCACCATCAAAGATTTGCGGGCCACGTCCGATCTCCTTACTTTTTGAACGGCATGCCGAGCAGGTCGAGGAACATCTTCCCCTCCTTGTCGGAATTCGCCGTCGTGACGATAGTGACGTTCATGCCCTTGACGTGTTCGACGCGATCCACGTTGATTTCCGGGAAAATCGTATGCTCCCGGATGCCGAGGGTGAAATTGCCGCGGCCGTCGAAACCACGATCGGGCACGCCGCGAAAGTCGCGGACCCGGGGCAGCGCGAAGTTGATCAATTTGTCAAGGAAGTCCCACATGCGCATGCGGCGAAGAGTCACACGGCACCCCACCGGCATGCCCTCCCGGAGCTTAAACGCCGCGATGGACTTGCGGGCACGCGTGATTACGGCCTTCTGTCCCGAAATGGCGGTCAGCTCGACCACGGCTTCCTCGATGAGCTTGTTGTTGTTGCCCGCTTCGCCCAAACCCATGTTGAGCGAAACAAAGGAAAGCCGGGGGATTTGCATGCTGGAAGTGTACCCGAACTCTTTCTTGAGCGCCGGGGCGATCTTCTCGGCATAAATTTGTTCCAGGCGGGTCATACCGTGTTCCTTCTCCTCAAGCGATTTCGCGTCCGCACTTCTTGCAAAAGCGGACTTTCTTGCCATCGGCGGTTTCTTTGTAACCGATCTTGGCGGGTTTGGCGCAACCATCGCACAGAAGCGACACATTGGAGATGTCCAGGGGCGCTTCCTTCTCGATGATTCCACCGGGAATCTTGGCGTAGGGATTGGCCTTGGTGTGGCGCTTGACCATGTTCACCTTTTCCACCAGCACGGCGTTCTTCTTGGGCAGAATCTTGAGCACCTTGCCCACCTTGCCCTTGTCCTTGCCGGCAGTGACCATCACCTTGTCGTTTTTACGAATCCGATACGTTTTCATGGCGTCCTCGATGGCGCGGGGCGGTGTCCTACAGGACTTCCGGCGCCAGCGACACGATTTTCATGAAGTTTTTCTGACGCAGCTCACGGGCGACCGGTCCGAAGATACGGGTGCCAACCGGCTCGAGCTGGGCCGAGAGCAGCACGGCCGAGTTGTTGTCGAACTTGATGAAGGAGCCGTCGGGCCGCCCCACTTCTTTCTTGGTGCGCACCACAACAGCCTTCATCACCGCGCCCTTTTTCACCTTGGAATTGGGCAGGGCGTCCTTCACGGCCACCACGATGATGTCGCCGACCGAAGCGTACCGGCGGCGGGAGCCGCCGAGAACCTTGATGCAGCTGACCTTCTTCGCGCCGGAATTGTCCGCCACGTCGAGCTGGGTTTCTACCTGGATCATGGCCTTGCTCCTAAACCGCTTTTTCCATGATTTTCACGAGATGCCAGCGCTTACGGGCAGACAGCGGGCGATGCTCGATGATGCTGACCGTATCGCCGACGCCGCAATCGTTTTGCGGATCGTGGGCCATGAACTTTTTCCGGCGGCGGATATATTTCTTGAACAGCGGATGCTTGACCAAGGTCTCGACCATGACCGTGATGGTCTTGTCGGCCTTGTCGGAAACCACGACGCCGGTCAGCACCCGGCGGTTGCTTTTACGTTCTTCCATGGCGAACCCCGGTTACGCTTGGCGCTTTTTTTCGTTTTGCACGGTCAGGATGCGCGCGATGTCCTTGCGCACCTGACGCAGGCGATGCGTCTTTTCCAGCTGCGCCGTGGCGTGCTGGAAACGCAGCTTGAAGAGCTCCTCGCGGGACTCGCCAAGCTTTTGGCCCAGGGCGGCGACGTCGAGTTCCTGCAATTCGGCGGTCTTCATGGCTTAGACGCCCTCCTTGGCCACGATCTTGGTCTTGATCGGCAGCTTATGCTGGGCCCTGGTCAGGGCTTCCTTGGCCGTCTGCAGATCGACGCCCTTGATCTCGTAGAGCACGCGGCCGGGCTTGACCGGGGCGAACCAGCCCACGGGCGAACCCTTGCCTTTACCTTGACGGACTTCGGCGGGCTTCTCCGTCTTGACGCGGTCCGGGAAGATGCGGATCCAGACCTTGCCGCCGCGCTTGATGTGCCGCATGATGGCGACACGGGCGGCCTCGATCTGCTGGCTGGTCAGCTTGCCGTGCTCCAGGGCCTTGATGCCGATCTCACCGAAATCGATGGAGGCGCCCCGGGTGGCGGGACCGCGCAGCCGGCCCTTCTGCATCTTGCGGAATTTGGTTTTCTTGGGAGCCAACATTACGCTTCCACCTCATGATCCAAGATCTCGCCTTTGAAAATCCAGACCTTGACACCGATGACGCCGTACGTGGTCTTGGCGATGGCGTAGCCGTAATCGATGTCGGCGCGCAGGGTCTGCAGCGGCACGCGGCCGTCGCGGTACCATTCGGAGCGGGCGATTTCCGCCCCGGCCAGCCGGCCGGCGCAGGAGACCTTGATGCCCTCGGCCCCGAACTTGCGCGAAAGCCCGACCGTGCGCTTCATGGCCCGACGGAAGGCCACGCGGCGCTCCAGCTGCAGGGCGATGTTCTCGGCCACCAGCTGGGAATCGATCTCCGGACGGCGGATCTCGTTGACCTCGACCGTGAACTCGCGGCCGAAGCGCTGTTTGAGATCGCCGCGGACCTTCTCGATCTCCGTGCCCTTGCGGCCGATGACGATGCCGGGACGGGCGGTGTGGATGATGAGACGGATCTTGCCCCCGGCCCGTTCGATCTCGATTTTGGAAATTCCGGCGTGGTACAGGTTCTTTTTAACGAACTTGCGAATCTTGTTGTCCTCGAAAACGAACGCGGGATAATCCTTTTTGGAAAACCAGCGGGACAGCCAATTCTTGTTGTACCCGAGCCGGAACCCGTAGGGATGTACTTTCTGGCCCATTAGTGTCGCTCCTAGTTCTCGGCCACGACGACGGTGATATGGCTCGTGCGCTTGACGATCCGAAAGGCGCGGCCCATGGAGCGCGTCATGATGCGCTTCCAGGTCGGCCCGGGATTGACGATCACCTGTTTGACCGTGAGGTTGTCGATGTCGACGCCCGAAATCTGCTCGGCATTGGCAACGGCCGAGCCAAGGACTTTGCCGATGAGTTTGGCCGACTTCTTGGGCGTGAACTTCAGTATATTCATGGCCTCCTCAACCGGACGGCCGAGGATATTGGCGGCAACGAGGCGCGCCTTCTGGGGCGACACGCGGATGAATTTGGCTCTCGCTTTGGCTTCCATGGCTTTATCCCAGCCGGGAACGATCCCCGGCTACTTTTTCACTTTGCTTTTCTTGTCCGCGGCATGGCCGTGGAAGGTCCGCGTGGGCGCGAACTCGCCAAGCTTATGGCCGACCATGTTCTCCGAGACGAACACCGGGATGAACTTCTTGCCGTTGTGCACGGCGAAGGTGAGCCCCACCATCTCGGGCAGGATCATGGACCGACGCGACCAGGTCTTGATCACGCGGCGGTCCTTGTTCTCCACGGCGTAGGCGACCTTCTTTTCCAGGTGCCCGTCGACAAACGGGCCTTTTTTCAGCGAACGAGGCATAGGTCTATCCCCTTACTTTTGTCCGCGCCGCTTGACGATGAGCTTGGACGAGGGCTTTTTCTTGTTACGGGTCTTGTAGCCCTTGGTCGGCTTGCCCCACGGAGTGACCGGGTGGCGGCCGCCGGAGCTTTTGCCCTCGCCGCCGCCCAACGGATGGTCGACGGGGTTCATGGCCACGCCGCGGACCTTGGGGCGGTTGCCCAGCCAGCGGTTGCGCCCGGCCTTGCCGATGGAAATGTTCTCGTGCATCACGTTGCCGACCTGGCCGACGGTGGCCAGGCAGGTGGCCAGGATGTTGCGCACTTCGCCCGAAGGCAGGCGCAGCAGGGCGTACTTGCCCTCCTTGGCCACGAGCTGGGCGTAGGTGCCGGCGGCGCGGCAGATCTGCCCGCCCCGGCCCGGGGTCAGCTCGATATTGTGCAGCAGCGTGCCGACGGGAATCTTCTTGAGGGCAAGGGCGTTGCCGGGCTTGATGTCCGCGCCGTCGCCAGCGCTCACCTGGTCGCCGACGGAAATCCCAACCGGCGCCAAAATGTAACGCTTCTCACCATCGGCGTAATGCAAAAGCGCAATACGGGCGCTACGGTTCGGGTCGTACTCCACGGAGAACACCGTGGCCGGCACGCCGGACTTGTCGCGCTTGAAGTCGATGATGCGGTAGAGGCGCTTGTTGCCGCCGCCCCGCCGCCGCGAGGTGATGCGGCCGTAGCAGTTGCGGCCGGAGGCGCGGGGAAGCCCCTCGCACAGGGACTTCTCGGGCTCGGTCCGAGTGATCTCCTCGAAGGTGGAGACCGTCTGGAACCGGCGACCGGCCGACGTGGGCTTGAGCTTGCGGATGGACATGACTAAACCCCTTCGAAGAACTCTATTTTATCACCCTGCGCCAGGGTCACGTAGGCTTTCTTGTAGCCCGGAATGCGTCCCGTCACCCGACCCATGCGCGAGCGGGCCAGCGGACGGCGCCGAACGACCCGGACGGAATCGACCTTGACCGAAAAAGCCTTTTCCACGGCCTTGGCGATCTCGATCTTGTTCGCCTCGGGGTGGACGAAAAAAACCACCTGGTTGGCGGCGTCCTTCACCATCGTGGCCTTTTCGGAAACCAGGGGCCGCAGCAAGATGTTAGCGTACTCCATGACCAAGCCTCTCCTGGACCTTCAGGGCCGCGTCCTTGACCATGACCAGATGGTCGTGGCGCAGAACGTCGTACACGTTGAGCATGTCCTCCCGGACAACCTTGATGCCGGGGAGGTTTCTGGCGGAAAGCTCGAGATTGTTATCCGAAGCGGGCAGAACAATCAAGGCTTTTTTCAGTCCGAAATCAGAGGTCACCTTGGCCATGTGCTTGGTCTTGACCTCGGGCACGGAAAGGGCGTCCACCAGCACCAGGGAGTCGTCGCCGAGCTTGGCCGAAAGGGCCATGCGCAGGGCGAGCAGGCGCACCTTGCGGTTGACCTTGAAGCCGTAGTCCCGGGGCTGGGGCCCGTGCACGATGGCGCCGCCGCGCCAGATGGGCGAACGGGTGGAGCCGGCGCGGGCACGGCCGGTGCCCTTTTGGCGCCAGGGCTTCTTGCCGCCGCCGCTGACGGTGCTGCGGGTCTTTACACTGTGGGTGCCGGCGCGCTTGGCGGCGAGCTGCGCGCGCACGACCAGATGCAGCAGCTCGGGCTGCACTTCAACTTCAAAGACCTCGGGGGCCAGCTCGACATCGCCGATTTCCTGGCGGCCCTGGTCATAGACTTTCACGTTTGCCATGGCGTTTGTCCCGTTATCCCTGCTTGCGCACCATGACCACGCAGTTGCGCGGCCCGGGCACCTGGCCCTTGACCAGGATCAGGTTCATTTCCGGGCGCACGTCCACGACCTGGATGCCCGACACCGTGACGGTGCGCGCGCCCATGTGGCCGGCCATGCGTTTGCCTTTCATGACCTTGCCCGGTTCGGTGTTGTTACCGATGGAACCGCCGGAGCGGTGGGCTTTTTCCGTACCGTGGGTCTTCTTGAGACCCGCGAAGTTGTGCCGCTTCATGACGCCGGCAAAACCTTTGCCGATGGAGGTGCCGGTGATTTTCACCGTCTCCCCCGGGGCGAAGATGTCCACCGTGACGTCCATGCCCAGCTCGAAGGCGGCGGGGCCGTCGCAGCGCAGCTCGCGAAGCGTACGGAAGTAGCCGCGGCCGGCCTTGTCCATATGCCCCTTTTCGGGCTTGTTCACCTTGCGTTCCGGGATCGTGTCGAACCCGATCTGCATGGCGTTGTACCCGTCCTTTTCCTCGGTTTTCACCTGGGTGACGGGGCAGGGTCCGGCCTCGATAACCGTGACCGGAATGATCGAACCATCGTCGCCGAAAACCCGGGTCATGCCCAGTTTACGGCCGAGTATTCCAAGCGTGGCAGCCATGCCGACCTTCCCTTAGAGCTTGATTTCCACGTCAACACCGGCGGGCAGGCTCAGCTTGCCGAGCGCGTCCACCGTCTGCTGCGTGGGCTCCATAATGTCCAAAAGACGTTTGTGAACCCGCATCTCGAACTGCTCGCGGGACTTCTTGTCCACGTGCACGGAGCGGTTGACCGTGACCTTGTTGATATCCGTGGGCAGCGGGATCGGCCCGGCAACGCCGGCGCCGGTATTGCGCGCGGTATCCACGATCTCGGCCACCGCCTTGTCCAGGATGCGGTAGTCGTAGGCCTTAAGCTTAATGCGAATGCGATCGTTTTGCATGGAAACCATGATATTTACTCCACGATTTCCGACACGACGCCGGCGCCGACGGTACGGCCGCCTTCGCGGATGGCGAAGCGCAGGCCCTTCTCCATGGCGATGGGGGCGATCAGCTCCACGTTGAACGTGGCGTTGTCGCCGGGCATCACCATCTCGACGCCCTCGGCCAGGGTCACGACGCCCGTGATATCGGTCGTGCGGAAATAGAACTGGGGACGGTAGCCGGTGAAAAACGGGGTGTGGCGGCCGCCCTCTTCCTTGTTGAGAACGTAGACCTCGGCCTTGAACTTGCGGTGCGGCGTGATGGAGCCCGGCTTGGCCAGAACCTGGCCGCGCTCGACCTCGTCGCGCTTGACGCCGCGAAGGAGCACGCCGACGTTGTCGCCGGCCTGGCCCTGGTCGAGGATCTTGCGGAACATCTCGACGCCGGTGCAGGTGGTCTTGACCGTGTCCTTGATGCCGATGATCGCCACTTCGTCGCCCACGGTGATGATACCGCGCTCGACACGGCCGGTGACCACGGTGCCGCGGCCGGAGATGGAGAACACGTCCTCGATGGGCATGAGGAACGGCTTGTCCACGTCGCGCTTGGGCTCGGGGATGTACGCGTCGCAGGCGTCGAGCAGCTCGAAGATCGGCTTGGCGTCCGGGCTGTCCGGGCCTTCGGCCTCAAGGGCCTTCAGGGCCGAACCCTTGATGATCGGAATGTCGTCGCCGGGGAAGCCGTACTTGGTGAGCAGTTCGCGCACCTCGAGTTCGACCAGCTCGAGCAGTTCGGGGTCGTCGACCAGGTCGACCTTGTTCATGAAGACGACGAGCTGCGGCACGCCGACCTGACGGGCGAGCAGAATGTGCTCACGGGTCTGGGGCATGGGGCCGTCGGTTGCGGCCACCACGAGGATGCCGCCGTCCATCTGGGCCGCGCCGGTGATCATGTTCTTGATGTAGTCGGCGTGACCGGGGCAGTCGACGTGAGCGTAATGCCGCTTGTCGGTCTCGTACTCGACGTGGGCCGTGGCGATGGTGATGCCACGTTCCTTTTCCTCGGGCGCCTTGTCGATCTGGTCGAAAGGAATGTACTCGCCAAAACCCTTGAGGCTGGCCAGACGCGTGATGGCGGCCGTCAGCGTGGTCTTGCCGTGGTCGATGTGCCCGATGGTGCCGATGTTGACGTGCGGCTTTTTCCGCTCGAATTTCGCCTTGCCCATGTCGTCCCCCTGAACATCCGCGCTTGCGGATCGTTAATGTTCCACCTCGCCCGTCTCGCTACGGGCGTTATTTCTTCTTCATTATTTCCTCGGCCAGAGCGGCCGGGACCTTCTCGTAGTGGTCGAACTGCATGCTGAAGGTGGCCCGGCCCTGCGACTTGGAACGCAGGTCCGTGGCATACCCGAACATGGACGACAGGGGCACGTTGGCGGTGATGATCTGGGAGCCGGCCCGGGAATCCATCTTGGCGATGCGGCCGCGACGGCCGTTCAGGTCGCCCATGACGTCGCCCATGTATTCCTCCGGCGTCACCACTTCCACGGCCATGATCGGCTCAAGCAGCACCGGAGCGGCCTTGTGCACGGCCTCCTTGAAGCACTGGGAGGCGCAGATGAAAAACGCCTGCTCCGAGGAGTCGACTTCGTGGTAGGAGCCGAAGACCAGCTTGGCCCGGACATCCACCAGGGGGAAGCCGGCGATGACGCCGCCCTTCATGGCGTTCTGGATGCCTTTGTCGACGGCCGGGATGTATTCCTTGGGAATGACGCCGCCCACGATTCCATTGACGAACTCGTAGCCGCCGTCTTCCTTGGGTTCGATTTCCAGCACCACATGGCCGTACTGGCCGCGACCGCCGGTCTGCTTGACGTAGCGCAGATCGTTCTTGATCGGCTTGGTGATGGTCTCGCGGTAGGCGACCTGGGGCGCGCCGACATTGGCGTTGACACCGAACTCGCGCATCAGCCGGTCGACGATGATCTCCAGGTGCAGCTCGCCCATGCCGGCGATCAGGGTCTGGCCCGATTCCTCGTCGGACTTGACGCGGAAGGACGGGTCCTCCTTGGCCAGCTTGCCAAGCGCCTGGGACAGCGTGTCGCGGTCGGCCTTGGTCTTGGGCTCGATGGCGACCTCGATGACGGGCTCGGGGATGTTGAGCGACTCCAGGGCCACGGGGCGGTTGTCCGCGCACAGCGTGTCGCCGGTGGAGGTGATCTTCATGCCCACGGCGGCCACGATGTCGCCGGCGTCAGCGGACTTTATCTCTTCACGCTTGTTGGCATGCATCTTGAGCAGGCGGCCGATGCGCTCCTTTTTGCCGGTGTTGGCATTGAGAACGGTCATGCCGGACTCGATGCGGCCGGAATAGAGGCGCAGGAAGGTCAGGTGGCCGATGAACGGATCGCTCATGAGCTTGAAGGCCAGGGCGGCCAGGGGCGCGTTCACGTCGCAGGGGCACTCGATGATCTTTTCCTCGTCGTCGGGATCGTGGCCCTTGATGGGCGGGATGTCGACGGGAGACGGCAGGTAGTCGACCACGGCGTCGAGCAGGGGCTGCACGCCCTTGTTCTTGAATGCCGAGCCGCACAGCACCGGGCAGATGGCCAGGTTGATGGTGGCCTTGCGGATGCCGGCGATCAGTTCCTCGGGGGTGAGCTCCTCACCGCCGAGGTACTTCTCCATGAGGACCTCGTCTTCCTCGGCAATGGCCTCGACCATGTGCTGGTGCAGCTCTTCATAGCGCTCCATCAGCTCGGCCGGGATGTCCTTGTAGACATACTCCTTGCCCAGGGACTCGGTATCGAAATAGACGGCCTTGCCCTGGATCATGTCCACGACGCCCTGGAAATTCTCCTCGGCGCCGATGGGGATCTGCAGGGGCACGGGCTTGGCGCCCAGGCGGTCGCGGATCATGTCGACGCAACGGAAAAAGTCCGCGCCGACGCGGTCCATCTTATTGACGAAGCTCATGCGGGGAACGCTGTAGCGTTCGGCCTGCCGCCAGACCGTCTCGGACTGGGGTTCGACGCCGGAAACGGCATCGAACACGGCGACCGCCCCGTCGAGGACACGCAGAGACCGTTCCACCTCGATGGTAAAATCCACGTGGCCGGGCGTGTCGATGATGTTGATGCGATGGTCGCGCCAGAAACAGGTGGTGGCGGCGGAAGTGATCGTAATGCCGCGCTCCTGCTCCTGAACCATCCAGTCCATGGTGGCCTGGCCGTCATGGACCTCGCCGATCTTGTGCGACACCCCGGTGTAATACAGAATACGTTCGGTGGTGGTCGTCTTTCCGGCATCGATGTGTGCCATGATGCCGATATTGCGTTGCCGCTCAATGGGTACAGTCTTAGACACGACGCTATCCTTGTGCGACTACCACCGGTAATGGGCAAACGCCTTGTTGGCGTCGGCCATGCGGTGCGTATCCTCTTTCTTTTTCACGGCTCCGCCGCGATTGTGATAGGCATCCAGCAACTCGCCGGAAAGCTTCTCCGCCATGCCCTTCTCGCCCCGGGACCGGGCATTGCCCACCAGCCAGCGCAGGGCCAGGGTGAGCTGCCGCTCGGGCCGGACTTCCATGGGCACCTGATAGGTGGCGCCACCGACCCGACGGGGCTTGACTTCCATATGGGGCTTGACGTTGGCCACGGCCTTCTCGAAGGCCTTCAGCGGATCTTCGCCGGACTTCTCGGCCAGCACGTCCACGGCCTTGTAGAAAAGCCCCTCGGCCACGCCCCTCTTTCCGTCGTACATCAGACGGTTGATGAACTTGGTCACCAGATGGCTGCCGAACTTGGGATCGGGCAGCACCGAACGCTTGGAAACCGGACCTTTACGCGGCATACGCGTCTCTCCTTAACTTACTTGGGCCGTTTGGCGCCGTACTTGGAACGGCCCTGACGGCGGTCGGCAACGCCGGCGGTGTCGAGCGTGCCGCGGATGATATGATACCGGACGCCGGGAAGGTCTTTGACGCGGCCGCCCCGGATCATCACCACAGAGTGTTCCTGCAGGTTGTGGCCTTCGCCCGGGATGTAGGAGGTCACCTCGATGCCGTTGGTCAGGCGCACGCGGGCGACCTTACGCAAAGCCGAGTTCGGCTTTTTCGGCGTGGTGGTGTACACACGGGTGCACACACCCCGACGCTGCGGGCAGGCTTGCAGGGCGGGCGTCTTGCGGCGCTTGGTCACCTGGGCCCGCTCCTTGCGGATAAGCTGGTTGATCGTGGGCATAGCCGTCTCCGTTCAAAAAAATCGTAGTGTATGGCAAAGACAGAGGCATATAGACCCATCACCTACCCATGTCAAGCGGCGATGGGACGCTCCGTGAAAAAAACAGACCCTCCCGCTCCTGTGGGCGGGAGGGCCTGACTAATTACCCTAGTCGCCGACGTTTGTCAGCTAGAAAGTGATGCGAATGCCGCCGTGGCCACCCCAACCGTCCAGGCCGTGGTTGTCGAAGCCGATGCGCTGGTAGCGGCCGGCCAGCTCGAAGGCCACGTTCTGGGACAGGTTGACGGTGAAACCGAGGTCCACGGGAAGGGTCGGGTTGGAGAAGTTGCCGCGACCGCCGTTGCTGTAGAACGGCACCCGGTCGCCGGAGAAGAGGCCGCCGATGCCGGTGCCGATGTAGAAGGCGGCCTTCTCGGTGTGCACCGGGTAGAAGCGGATCAGAGCGTTGGCGCCAAAGGCCCAGGGATTCTGGGTGTAGCCGTCGTTGCGGGCCACGGCGTAGGCGAAGTTCCCCGCCGGGGTGTTATGGTCGATCTTGCGCTGGTTGAACGAATAGGCCAGGGCTTCCAGGCCGATGGACAGGCCGTCCATCACGAAGTAGCCGCCGCTGGCGCCGAAGGTGAGATAGGAATCGACTTCCTTCTGGCTCACGCCATAAAAACCGAATTCCGGCGTGACATACGCCGTGCCGGCCTCGCCCATGGCAAATGAACGGGACGGCACAGCGGCCAAGCCGATCATCACGGCCATAGCCAGTACCAATAATTTTTGCACACGCGCGTTCATGGCCTTCCTCCTTGTCTGGTCCTTAAACAGTGGCGTTTGCGACCTCGCGCGCTCCCCTACACGCCCTATGGGCGGGCTGTTTCGACGCGGGGCTTGTCTGAAGTTAGACATAAGTCGCCTTGCCGGATTGGCCAGGGGGACCGGGCGATTTCCTCCCCGGAATTTCTTTCCCCTGCCGGACTTCACGTTTTGCCTTCTAACAAACCCCATGACGTTGCGCAAGAGCCGCCTTCTCGCCCCCAAAACCTTGCCCTCACTTCCGGCATTGGGTATTCCTTAACCAGGAGCGCAGCCAGGGAGAACGCACGATGCCGAAAGCCAAAAAGCCCTTCGGGGTCGATCTGGAAGAGCAGCTTGCCACGTACAAGACCAAAATCGAGGAAGCGAAGAAGGAAGCCCAGGGCAAGGGTCCGGATTCTTTCGATCGCTGGACCGGGGAGCTCGAGCATCTACTCGACACCTACGACAAGGCCCGCTACAAATTGACCCTTTTGCGCAAGGGCGGCGGCGACGCTTTGGCCGAATTGCGCGAGGGTTTCGAATCCGCCCTCGGCGACCTCAAGGCGGCCTTGCGCCGGGCCAGAAGCAAATTTTAGGAAGAGGTCCCGGGCTTCCCCTCCCCTTCTCCCAGGCTCGCTGCCGACGCCTGCCCGCCTCCCTTTTCCAGGCAAGAAGGGCGACCGCCGGGTCGCCCTTCTTGCCTGTCCGGGAGAAGCATCCTTCCCCCGCATGTCCCGCTTCCGCCTAGGCCTCCACGGAAAGCCCGCCGCTGCCTGAATCGGATTTCGTTTGCGATTGCGCGGAACCGTAGCGGTTCGCGCCATAACGGTGGAGGTATTGGCCGGTGATGTCGGCCAGGCTGTCCGCATCCGGCACATTCGAGCCGAAGCTGCTGCCCTTGGCCGAGCGCGAAAAGGGGATGTCCTTGGTCTTTTGGCTTACAATTTTGCCATTGACGTCCGTGACCGTAATGGTCTCCTGCATGCTCTCGGAAGTGAACGTCGTGGTCACGGTGGTCGTGGTGCTGTCGTTGTCGGACGACTCGGAGCCGCCGGAGGACGACGCCCCGGAGGCGGAGGAACCGCCCGACGCGCCGGCGCCGCCCGACGTGGAGTCGGCCGAGGCGACGCTCGTTGCCGGCGACGTGGTCGAAGACGTGGTGGACAACAGGTTGCCGTCGGCATCGTAGCTTTCGCTTTCAGCCACGGAACCGCCGTCGGGGCCGTTGCGGGTGACGGAGCTCGTGACGCTGCCGTCGGCGGCGGTAAGGTGGGTGCGGCGTTCCAGGACGTTGCCATCGGCATTGGTGAGGGTGTCCGTGACCTTGAAGCCGTCATCGGTGTTCTCGCCGTTGATGGTCCGGGTGGACGTGTTGCCCCCCGGGTCGGTCATGGTCATGACCGTGGTGAACGAACCATCGGCGTTTTCGGTCGTTTTTTCGGTGCCGACCACCTTGCCTTCGGCATTGGTCATGGTGACGTTGCGCGTGGTGCTGCCGTCGTCATTTTTGGTTTCAGTCGCGCTGCGGGTCAGTTCGGGCCGACCGGTCCCTTGCATGAAGGGGGGAGGCGGCATGCCGGCTTCCCCCGACGCCTCGGCCTGGCCGGACGCGGTAAGGGAACCGGTTTCCATATCATAGGACAATCCGGTGCCGTTTAGAAGCGCGGTAAGGATGTCGTTGAAGCTTCCGACGGAGCTGGTCGTGGACGCGGAGGCGTCGGAAGAAGTTGCCGACGTGCCGTCGGTGGCGTCGCTTCCCTGCGACAGGAGACTCAGGATGGACGACTGGCTGGAACGGGTCTGCCCGTAGCTGGCAAGCAGCTGCTGGAGCCAATTGTCGCCGGATGATTGCCCAATGGACTGGACGCTCATGCCAAACCTCCCGGGGGGCGGAATTTTTTGCCGGGTGCATCGCTCCCCGCCGTGAGATAGGCAAAAGCCGTGCCTGAAAAAGGAAAGGGCTTCCGACGCTGGCGGCGTCAAACGGTTACAAGCAACGTGCGGGCCAGAGCCTGTTTCGCCGCCCGTGGGAAGGCCATAACGCCAAAGGGGAAGGACCCCGCGACGGCAAGGCCCTTCCCCCGCTTTTTCACCATCAAGCCTAGAGGCTGTCGATCTCGATCTCGTATTCGAGCCCGTAGCCACGCCCCAGGCACAAGCCTTTTTCGCAGGAAAAATCCTTGGGCGTGTACTCGTTGGAGCCTGGCGCCTCGGGCAACAGCCCCATGCGCTGATAGCACTCGGCGACAAGTTCGCTGCAGAAAAGCGAACTCAGGTCTTCCTTGTTTTCACCAAAGAACCCGTCGTACAGGGATTTGATCAATTCGATGAGGTGCTTTTCGTAAGGCCTGCCGCTCACCTCGTGCCGGAAGGCGTTGAGCGCGAACACCATGTCGTCTTCGAGGGGTTTGCTGAGCGGACGCACGGCGATCTCGTAGCCCTGGGCGAAACAGCGCTCCAGGCGCTCGGAGAGCTCCACGCGCTGCACGCCCTTGGTGAGCTTGCCCGTGTCGGCATCCTTGACGTTGCAAAGCGTTGTCGCCTCCCAGCAAAAGACCGACCCCTGCGGGTCCAGTGGGCTGCAAAACCGGTAAACCATGCCGACATGGGACCACTTGCTTTTGGAAAAAAACTTGATTCCTTCGGAAATCCTGCTCTTTCCCGAGAAAAGAAGAATATCGCCCGTCTTCAACCGCTCCCGAACGCCCTGGTATTGCATACCGTCCTCCTTTTTCGATCGCAGCTCCTTTTGAAAAGACTTGTCCCCGTAAATTCCAGACTCCCCGGTCTCCGTCCCGCTGGCGGCGGGAAGCCGGCGGCCCGGCCGGGCTACCCGGCAAAGCGCACTTTTCGCCATAGCATGATTCGATATTATATCAAATAGTCTACGTCAATTTATTTAAGGCATCCCTGGCGACAGGAGACCGCAACCGCGAAAAGCCCGGTCCGACAATCGTCGAACCGGGCTTTTCGGAGGTTCTCCCGCCAACCGGGCGCGGGGGATAGCTTTTCCGGGGCAACACGACAGGCCTTGCCCCGAAACACCCGCCTCCCCGGAAAAGGCCGCGAACAAGGGGCCCCCGCCCCTTTTGAGAGGTTTCCCTTCCGCGGCCGCCTTCGCTCTCTTGCGCTTGCGTCCCTAACCGCCGAGATAGGCCTTCTTGACCTCGGGGTCGCGCTTGAGCTCGTCGGCCGTGCCGGAGGTCTTGATCTCGCCGGTGTCCAGCACGTAGCCCCGGTGGGCGAACGACAGCGCCACCTTGGCGTTTTGTTCGATGAGCAGGATGGTGAGCCCCTGCTCGTTGAGTTTTTTGAGCGTGCGGAACATCTCGTACATGAGCAGCGGCGCGAGCCCCATGCTCGGCTCGTCGAGCAGGATGAAGTCGCACCCCGTCATGATGGCCCGGCCCACGGCCAACATCTGCTGCTCGCCGCCGGAGAGCGATTCGCTGCGCTGTTTGCGCCGCTCGGACAGGCGCGGGAAAAGCGACAGCACCCGGTCGAGGTCGCGCTCGATGGCGTCCTCGTCGTCCTTGCGGGCGTAGGTGGCGAGCACCAGGTTTTCCATCACGGTCAGGTTGCCGAAGATGCGCCGGCCCTCGGGCGAAAGGTCCATGTGGAGCTTGCGCACGACATCATGCGGCTCCATCCCGAGGATGGATTTCCCGTCGTACTTGATGTCCCCTTCCACCACCTTGGGGGCTTCGGGGGGCGGCAGACGCATGATGGAGAGCAGCGTGGTGGTTTTGCCCGCGCCGTTGGCCCCGATAAGGGTCACGATCTCCCCCTTGTTCACATGGAAGGAGATGCCGTGCAGGGCCTCGATGTTCCCATACTTGACCCGGAGGTTTTCAACGGAGAGCAGCATCAGATTGTATCGTCTCCCAGGTAGGCTTTGATGACTTCGGGGTTGTTCTGGATGTCGGTCGGCGTGCCCTCGGCGATGGTGGCGCCGAAGTCGATGACCTTGATCCAGGAACACAAGCTCATGACCACGTCCATCTGGTGTTCGATCATCCAGATGGTCAGGCCGAAATCCTTGTGGATGTCCGTGATGAGCTTGATGAGCCCTTCCACGTCCGCGGAGTTGAGCCCGGCGGCCGGTTCGTCGAGCATGAGCAGCGCCGGCCGGATGGAAAGCGCCCGGGCGATCTCCACCAGGCGCTGCACGCCGTAGGGCAGGTTTTTGGGGAACTCGCCGGCCACCTCGCGCAACCCCAGGCGCGTGAGGACCTCCATGGCGTGATCCTCGATCTCGCGCTCGCGCCGCATATAGCGCGGGGTGCGCAAAAAGCAGTCGAGCAGCCCATAGCCGAGGGCGTGGTACTGGGCGATGCGGATGTTGTCGAGCACCGTCATGTCGAACCACAGCCGGATGTTCTGGAAGGTGCGGGCGATGCCCTTGCTCGTCACCTGGTGGGGCTTCAAGCCTTTGATGGACTCGCCGTTAAAGAGGATCTCGCCGCGCGTGGGCTTGTAAAAGCCGCTGACGAGGTTGAACACCGTGGTCTTGCCGGCCCCGTTGGGACCAATAAGCGCCGCCAGCTGCCCTTCCTCCAGGGACACGGAAAACTCCGACACGGCGCACAGCCCGCCGAAGTACTGGGTCATTTCCTGTACGTCCAAAAGCGCCACGGCCTACCCCTTGAACTTGTAGAATTTGCGAAGCCCCGGAAACACGTCCGCCAGTTCCCGCCGGCCCATGATGCCCTCGGGCCGGAACTGCATGAGCAGCACGAGCAAAAGCGGAATGGCCACCCACTTGATGATCTGCAAGGGGCGAAGCGCCTCCATGAGCAACGTGACGAGGATGGCCGAGAGCACGGAGCCCGTCAGCGACCCCATGCCGCCCAGATAGACCATGACCATGATTTCCGTGGACTTGAGGATGGTGAACGATCCCGGGTTCACGTACCCGAGGATGTGGGCGAAAAGCCCGCCCGCCACCCCGGCCAGGCCGCACGACACCATGAAGGCCACGAGCTTGATGTGGTTGGTGTCCACGCTCATGATCTCGGCCGCGATCTCGTCCTGGCTGATGGCGTCCACGCCCTTGCCGAACGTGGAGTAGATGAAGCGGCGGATGAGCCAGACCGAAAAGACCGTGCCGACGAACACCCAGATCATCATCCAGGGCAGGTTGGCCGTGTTCGTCATGGCGTTCATGACCGACCCCATGCCCATAAAGCCCCTGGCCCCGCCGATGATGTTGATGTTCTCGATGGTGGACTTGACGATGTAGGCGGCGGCGATGGTGATGATGGCCAGATAGTCGCCCCGGGTCTTGAAGGACGGGATGGCCACGAGCAGCCCCACCACCGAGGCGGCCAGGCCGCCGATGAGCAGGATCACCGGGAAAAACCACACGGCCAGCGACGGCGGCAGAAGCGGCTGGCCGAAGGCGGCCGACTTGGCGAACAGCGCCACCGACAGCACCGAGGACACGTAGGCGCCAACGGCCATGAATCCGGCATGGCCGCAGGAAAACTCGCCCATGTTGCCGTTGATGATGTTGAGGCTCGAGGAAAGGATGATGTTGACGCCCATGAACATGATCACGGACTGCCAGTAGATGTTCAGGGTTCCAGTTTGCGATACCCAGACCAGCACGGCGAAAAGCACGGCCAGCAGGGCGGGAACGGACAGACGTTTCATGCGGAAACTCCCCGGCTGGTCCTAGATTTTCGTCGACTTGGCCACGCCGAACAGGCCAGTCGGCCGGATGGCCAAGATAAGCAGCAGGATCGAGAAGGCGATGAGGTCGCGGAAGGTGGAAGGGAAAAAGGCCACCACCATGATCTCCACGAACCCCAGCAGAAACCCTCCGGCAAAGGCCCCGGTGATGGAGCCGATGCCGCCGACCACGGCCGCGATGAACGCCTTCCAGCCGATCAGCGCCCCCATGTAGGGATCGAGCACCGGATAGGTCATGGCGAAGAAGATGCCGGCCAGGCCGGCGAAGGCCGATCCCAGGACAAAGGTGAACACGATGACCGTATCGACCGGGATGCCCATGAGCGGCACGGCGAAACGGTCGTAGGAAATCGCCCGCATGGCCATGCCGATCTTGGTGCGGGTGACGATGAACTGCAAGAGCAGGAAGCCCAGGATGGCCACGCCGATGACCATGAGCTTGATGTTGGTCACCGCGACCCCGAAGACATGATAGACATGGGTGGGGATCAGGGTGGGAAAGCTTTTGCGGCTGGCGCCGAGCAGGGCCAGGTTGCCGTTTTCCAGGATCAGGCCGCACATGAGCGCGGTGATGACCACGTAGAGACGGTTGACGCCCTTGCGCCGCAAGGGTCGATAGGCCACCCGCTCGAGGGTCACGCCGACCACGGCGGTCAGGATCATGGTCAGCGGCACGGCCAGGGTCATCACCAACCAGCCGGGCAGGCCCGGGATGAGGCCGAACTTGCCGAGCAGGAAGGTACAGACGAAAAAGGCGATGTAGGCCCCGACCATGAAGATGTCGCCATGGGCGAAGTTGATAAGGAGCAGCACGCCGTACACCAGGCAGTAGCCAAGCGCGATCAGGGAATAGAAACTTCCCCATTGCAGGGCGTTAAGGATGTTTTGCAGAAGGCTTTGCAGCAACGGAGACCCCCTTGGCGCGACTTTCGGCCACTCGGCCGGGCTTGGGACCCGTACCGGACGGAATGCTTCGGCGCTCCGCCCGGGACGCCCCGCTTCGGAGCGTCCCGGACAGGCGTGACGACCGGCGGTTGCCGGGCGGATGCTACGGGCAGACGGACTTGTAGAAGGCGAACTTGCCGTTGTCGTCGATCTTGACCACCACGGCGCACTTGATGGGATCGTGGGGGCCGGTGGCGGGATAGGACATATTGCCGGTGATGCCTTCGAACTTCTTGATGCCGGCCATGGCCTTCATGAGGGCCTCGCGGTCCTTGGCCATATCGCCGGTGATGGCGGGCATGGCCTTGACGCCGTCGAGCATCAGGTTGGCGCCGTCCCAGGTCAGGGCCGCGACGTCGTCGGGGGTCTTGTTGTAGAGCTTGGTGTACTCGTCGATGAATTCCTTGGTCTTGCCCTTGGCGCCGGCGGCGGCGTAGTGGGTGACGAAGAAGTAGCCCTTGCAGTCATCGCCGCAAAGGCCCATCAGATCGCCCGAGCCCCAGGAATCGCTGCCCATGATGGGCTTGTCGAAACCAAGCGACTTGGCCTGCTTCACGATCAGCGGCACCTCGTTGTAGTACTGGGGCACGAAGAGCACGTCCGCGCCGGACTTGGCGATGTTGGTCAGCTGGGCCGAGAAGTCCACGTCCTTGGTGGTGAAGGTCTCGAAAGCGACAACCGAGCCGGGGCCGTGGATCTTTTCGAAGGCGGCCTTGAAGTCCTCGGCCAGGCCCTTGGGATAGTCGGAAGCGATGTCGTAGAGCACGGCGGCCTTCTTGGCCTTGAATTCCTCGGTGGCGAACTTGGCCGCCGTGGGACCCTGGAAGGTGTCGAGGAAGCAGCCGCGGAAGACGTAGGGGCGATCCTTGGTGGTATTGGGGTTGGTGGACCAGGGGGCCATCATCGGGGCCTTGAGGTCGTTGGAGGCCTCGGCGGCGGGCACGGCCTGCTTGCTGGACTGCGGGCCGACGATGCCGAGCACGTCGTCCTGGGTGATGAGCTTGCGCGCGGCGGACAGGGCGGACTCGGCCTTGGACTCGTTGTCCTCGTAGACGAATTCCACCAGATATTTCTTGCCGCCGACGGTGATGCCGCCGGCATCGTTGATCTTCTTTTTGAGCATCTCGGCGGCGTTCTTCGAGGACTCGCCCACGTCCGGGATGTCGCCGGTCAGCGGGATGTTGAACCCGAGTTTGATGGTGTCTGCGGCCCGGACCGGAGCGGCTGCCACGAGCACGAGAAAAAGGGCAATGAGCCAAGACCTTTTCATGAACGCCTCCTGTTTGCAGTCAATTTCAACAACTTACACGAAAAATTTCGGTTCCGTTTGAAATACATGAACTTCAGGGCGAAGGGAATCCCCTTCGGACATCAAACCACATTTTTGTGAAATTTTGCAGGGGGGAAGGGACCGTCCGCAACATCCCTCCCCCACTGGATTATTCCGAAATCAGGCCAGCGCCTCGGACACCCGGGTCAACGGCATATCGAAGGCCTCGGCCACGCCGGCGAAGGTCAGCTTGCCTTCGTAGGTGTTGAGGCCCTTGGCCAGGGCGGCGTCCTCGCGCAGGGCGCCCACGCCCTTGGCCGCGAGCTTCAGGGCATAGGGCAGGGTCTGGTTGCACAGGGCGAAGGTGGAGGTGCGCGGCACCGCGCCGGGCATGTTGGCCACGCCGTAGTGCACCACGCCGTCGATGACGTAGGTCGGAACGGCGTGGGTGGTGGCCTTGATGGTTTCCACGCAGCCGCCCTGGTCCACGGCCACGTCCACGATGACCGAGCCGGGCTTCATGGTGGGCAGCATGTCGCGGGTGACCAGGTGCGGGGCCTTGGCGCCGGGGATGAGCACCGCGCCGATGAGCAGGTCGGCGTAGGTGACGGCCTTGCGGATGTTGGCCTCGTTGCTGGCCACGGTGACCACGCGGCCCTGGTAGATGTCGTCGAGATACTGGAGCCGGGCGTGGTTGACGTCGAGGACGGTGACCTGGGCGCCCATGCCCACGGCGATCTTGCAGGCGTTGGCGCCGACCACGCCCGCGCCGACGATGACCACCGAAGCCTGGGGCACGCCGGGCACGCCGCCAAGCAGGATGCCGCGCCCGCCCTGGGATTTCTCCAGGGCGTGGGAGCCGACCTGGGGAGCCATGCGGCCGGCGACTTCGCTCATGGGGACCAGAAGCGGCAGCGCGCCGCTGTCGAGCTGCACCGTCTCGTAGGCCACGCCGATGGTGCCCGCGCCGAGCAGGGCCTCGGTCAGCGGCCGGTCGGCGGCCAGATGCAGGTAGGTGAAAAGGAGCAAGTCCTTGCGCAGGAACTTGTACTCGCCGGCGATGGGCTCCTTGACCTTGATGACCATTTCCGCGCCCCAGGCCTCGGCCGCGCTGACCAGGGAAGCCCCGGCGGCGGCGTACTGCTCGTCGGGCAGGGCGGAACCCAGACCGGCTCCGGCCTCGACCAGCACCTTGTGACCGCGCCGCACAAGGGTTTCCACTGCACCGGGAGTCATGGCGACCCGATTTTCCAGCGTTTTGATTTCCTTGGGGATACCGATGATCATACACCTACCTCATTGGGTACTTTTTTTAAAAGTTGGGCTTCCCTTCGGTCATGGCGCGCTCGAAGCGGGGGCGCGCTCGACAAGGACGCCCATCCGTAAACGAATTTTCGAAAAATGACAATATTGTCCGAATAATCTTTGGACAAAGTCGACTGGCCTCAAAAACCGTTCTGGGTTATGGCCTTTCCCCCGGTGATCAGCCGCCGGCAAGAATATTCGGAAAGGATCCCGTCACCATGACCCACACCGCCCGTTTGCGCATCACCTGCCCCGACCGCCCCGGCATCGTTTCGGCCGTCACCACCTTCCTGCACGCCCATGGGGCCAATATTGTCGATCTCGACCAGCATTCCACGGACCCCGAGGGGGGAACGTTTTTCATGCGGCTCGAATTTTACACGCCTTATATGGACATGTCGCGCCCGGCCCTGGAGTCGTCCTTCGGCGAGGTTGTGGGAACGCCGTTTTGCATGGACTGGCGGCTGTCGTATTCCGACGTGAAAAAGCGCGCGGTGATCCTGGTTTCGCGCCACGACCACTGCCTGATGGAGCTTTTGTGGCGGCATGCCCGGGGCGAGCTGCCTTGCGAGGTGGCCATGGTCATCAGCAACCACGAGGACGCGCGGACGAGCGTGGAGAGTTTCGGCGTACCGTTTTCCTGCGTGCCGGTCGGCGACGGCGGCATGCCCGAGGCCGAGGCGCGCATGGCCGAGCTGCTCGGCGACGCCACGGACCTGGTCGTGCTGGCCCGGTACATGCGGGTCCTGTCGGCGGATTTTCTGCGGCCCTACGACACCCGGGTCATCAACATCCACCATTCGTTTTTGCCGGCCTTCGTCGGGGCCGATCCGTACCGGCAGGCACACGAGCGCGGGGTCAAGCTGATCGGGGCCACGGCCCATTACGTCACGGCCGAGCTGGACGCCGGGCCGATCATCGAGCAGGACACGGCCCGGGTGACGCACCGGTTTTCGGTGGCCGACCTCAAGGCCACGGGGAGCGAGCTGGAGCGCACGGTGCTGGCCCGGGCGGTCAAGTGGCACCTGGAGGACCGGGTCATCGTTTTCGGCAACAAGACGGTGGTGTTTCGGTAGGGCGGCGACGGGCGGTCAGCCGGCGTCCGTTGCCGTCGGTGCGGCCGGCGGCGCGGCCGGGGGCGCGGGGACGGTTCTTTTCTCCGCCGCCGCCCTCAGCTTTTTGGCGATGAGGAAGCCGGGATTGATGGCCAGGCATTTGCCGGCCTCGGTGGCGGCGGCCGCGAACTCGCCCAGTTCGAAAAGCACCCGCCCCAGGTTGAAATGCAGGTTCTCGTCAGCCTCGGATACGGTCAGCGCCTTGGCATAGTAGACCTTGGCCATGTCCAGGAGCCCATGCTTGCGCATGCGGATGCCGAATTCATTGAACAGAAATTTGTTCTCCGGCCCGAAGGCCAGCTCGATGGACATGATCTTCTCGAAGATCTCCCCCGCCTCCACCATCTTGCCGGCCGCGAGATAGGCATTGCCCAGGCCGAAAATCGCCCGCAGGTTCTCCGCGTCGTATTCCAGGGCCTTCTGGAAGGACTTCTCGGCCTTGTCCATGCGCCCGGCTTCGAGATGCTTCTCACCCTTTTCGAGCTCGGCAAGCATCTCGTCCATGCGCGGCTTGACCTGATTGTAATAGATCAGCGGCTCGGGCTTGAACTTCTCCAGAAACTCCGGTTCGGACACCGAGGTCTTCTCGCCGCTCGGCACGCTGTTGGCGTTTAAAGCCTGCACCGAAATACCGGCCTCCGGCGTCTTCTCCGCGTAATAATAGAGCACGCGCTCGCTTGCCTGGGTGGTCCCGCCGAAACCTGTCTTGTAGGATTCCCGCTGGGAAACCGCCACGGCGAACCGCTCGGCCTGCAACGCTTCGGCCATTTCCACCTCCACTCCACCACTGTGAAAGGCTCCTCGCCGCGCCTTCGCGCTTACACTATTTTCCGTCGCCCGGCATCCGGCGAAATCCCTACCAAGCTGTTTATCGGAAAACATATTCGGGCGATTGAAAATAAACCAAGTATTATTTCAAGGGGAAACGACGAATACGAACAATTTTTTCTTGCCCCCTATTTCGGGTTCCGATATCGTTTGACATCTTCGCTCAAACCCGTGCGGTCACCTCGCCCGTGGCAGGATACGGCGGCGCGGCAATTTGCGCGAATGGCTCGCTGGGGAGTCAATACAGAGTGCGCGCCGACTGTTTGCCATTACCCTCCCGTTGTCGAACCCGACGGATGCACTCCAACTATCGGGCCATTCCGGCCGTACGGCCGATGGGATCGTCCTGGGAAGGAGCGTAGCCGGCGGTTTGTTGCCAGACGGACCTCCGTACACGCTTCGCGTTCGCATTTGACGTCAACCGTTTGGGAGTCCGTGTCTCATGTCCAAGAACATCTATGTTGGCAACCTGCCCTTCCGCACCACCGAGGAAAGCGTCCGTGATCTGTTCGCCCAATACGGCGAAGTTCAATCCGTTAAACTGATTTCCGACCGCGAGACCGGCAAACCGCGCGGCTTCGGATTCGTGGAGATGGATGACGACGCCGCCGCCGACGAGGCGATCCGGTCGCTCGACGGGACGGAGTTCGAGGGCCGCAGCCTCAAGGTCAACGAGGCCAAGCCCCGCGCCCCCAGGCCCCCGCGTCGTCCGGCCTGGTAGTCCCCCCCCCACAGCAACCTTTTTCCCGGGGCCGTCAGCTGGCAGGCGGCCCCGGGTTTCTTTTTTCCCGACCTCTGGCCCCATTCTTGCTATTCATGCGACACCCCCACAGGAGGCCTGCATGCGCGTCAAATATCTGATCATCGGGGCCGGTCCCACCGGGCTCGGCGCCGCCTGGCAGTTGCACCAAAGCGGCGAAAACGACTTTCTCGTCCTCGAACGCCATCCCTACGTCGGCGGACTGTCCGCCAGTTTCACCGACAACGCGGGGTTCACCTGGGACGTGGGCGGCCATGTGGTCTTTTCCCACTACCCGGCCTTCGACACCCTCCTCGAGGACCTCCTCGGCGACGACGTGCTCAAGCACCAGCGCGAATCCTGGATCCGCGTGGCCGGCACCTTCGTGCCCTACCCCTTCCAGAACAATATCCGCCGCCTGCCGCCCGAACTCGCCTGGGAATGCGTGGAAGGGCTGCTCGCGGCCGGGCGGGCCGCCGCCGCCGATACCTACAAGACGCCGCCGGCCCATTTCCGGGAGTGGATCGACCGGGTGTTCGGCCCGGGCATCGCCCGGCTCTTCATGGTGCCCTACAACTTCAAGGTCTGGGCCCATCCGGGCGAACTCATGTCCCACCGCTGGATCGGCGAACGCGTGTCCGTGGTGGACGCCGACCGGGTGATCAAAAACATCATCCTCGGCCAGGACGACGTGGCCTGGGGTCCCAACAACACGTTTTCCTTCCCGCTTCACGGCGGCACCGGCGAAATCTACCGCCGCCTGGCCGCGCGCTTTTCCGACCGTGTGCGCTGCGGCGACGGCGCGGCCCGGCTCGACGCCGCCGCCAAGACCCTGCGTACCGCCTCCGGCGACACCGTGGTCTACGACCACCTGCTTTCCACCATGGCCCTCGACCGGCTGGTCGTGGACGTGCTGGAAGGCGCGACCCCGGCTATGATCGCCGCCGCCGGCCGGCTCAAGCACAGCGGCTCGGCCATCCACGGCCTGGGATTTAACGGCGCGCCGCCCGATCCCCGCTGCTGGATGTATTTTCCCGAATCCGACTGCCCCTTCTACCGGGTCACCAATTTCCACAACTATTCCTACAACAACACCCCGGACCCGGACGGGCCGCGCCCCCGCAAGCGGGCGATCATGACCGAAACGAGCTACTCCGAACACAAACCCGAGAATCTGGACGACCTGACCGGGCGCACCGTGGACGGCCTCGCCGCCACCACCCTCATCGCTCCGGACGACCGCGACCGCCTCGTCTCCACCTGGGAAATGCGCGTGGACTACGCCTACCCCATCCCCTGCCTGGAGCGCGACGCCGCGCTAGCCGTCATCCAGCCGGAACTCGAGGCCCGGGGCGTGTTCTCCCGGGGACGCTTCGGCGGCTGGAAATACGAGGTCGGCAACATGGACCATTCCTTCATGCAGGGCGCGCAGTGGGCCGACCGGATGCTCACCGGCGCCCCGGAAACGGTGTATACGCTGTAAGGGACCGTTCCAGGGGGCAACGGTCCTCACCGCTCTTTCCAATGTGTTTGCAACAAAGACAAAGTATTATACACAGCTCCCGCCTTGTTATAAACTTTAGGAAGGGGAGAGCGCGAGAGGGGATAACCCTTTTTAAAGGGTTTCCCCTCTCGCATCCTCTTCGCCCTCTTCCTTAAGGAGCAACGTTTCACCGTGATTACGACCATCCCCCCCTACGCGGCCCGGCGCGACCGGTTGCGCCAGCGCCTGGCGGAAATGGGGCACCGCGCCCTGCTCGTCACCCATGCGGCCAATCGCTACTATTTGAGCGGCTTCGAGCTGCACGACCCCCAATGCAACGAATCGGCCGGCTGGCTGTGCGTGACGGCCGACGGCCACGACGCGCTTTTCACCGACGCCCGCTACCGCGACGCGGCGCTACGCCTCTGGCCGGCCAGGGATTTGTGCATCTACGGCAGCAACCGCTTCGCCACCATCGCCTCGTTTCTGGCCCAGCGCGGCATCACCCAGGCCGCCTTCGAGGCCACGGCCATCTCCTTCGACACCCACGCCAAGCTGGCCGAGCACATGCGGCTCACCCCGGTCACCGGGGCGGTGGAGCCGCTGCGCCTGATCAAGGACGCGGACGAGATCGCCCGCATGCGCCGCTCGGCAGCCGTCAACCACGCCGTCATGGAGCGCCTGCCCGAAGTGCTGACGCCCGGCCGCACCGAGGCGCAAGCCGCCTGGGAAATCGAAAAGCTCTTCCGGGAATTCGGGGCCAGCGAACTGGCCTTTTCCTCCATCGTGGCCGTCGACGCCAACGCGGCCCTGCCCCACGCCATACCGGGCGACACCGTCATCACCGACGGCTGCATGGTGCTGATCGACGTGGGCGGCCGGCGCGACGACTATTGCTCGGACCAGACCCGCACCGTATGGGTGGGCGACAATCCTCCCGAACGCTTCCGGACCATGCTCGAGCGGGTCCAGGAGGCCCAGGCCGCCGCATTGGCCGGACTGCGGCCGGGACTGCCCTTTCGCGACGCCTATGCCCTGGCCCGGGACGTCTTCGTCAAGGCCGGGGTGGCCGACCGTTTCACCCATTCCCTGGGCCACGGCGTCGGCCTGGAAACCCACGAAGGGCCGAGCCTCAATCCGGCCTCGCGGGGCGTTCTGGAACCGGGCATGGTGGTCACGGTGGAGCCGGGGCTCTACTACCCCGAATGGGGCGGGGCGCGTTGGGAACATATGGCGCTTATCACCGAAGACGGCTGCGAGACGCTGTGAAGCGCCGCCGTCGCCGCCAGCCCCCCTACCGCCCGGCCACGGCCTCGGCCCGCCTGTACGTGCGCCTGGACGCGCGCCATGTGGCCCTGCTCAAGTTTCTGCTCGAGGCCGAGGATAATCTGGCCCTGCCCACGGTGGTCGACCGATTCGCCGCCGTGGTGCGCCTCGCCTACGCGCCGCAGGCGGCCGCCCGGGTGGAAGGGTTCGTGCGCGACCTGACCGCCATGTGCCCGGAAGCCACGGTCTGCCTGCGGCCAAACTCGCCTTTCCCATTGCCAACCGGGCGCGCCTCCTCTACATAGTACGCCAATAAGGGTTTGAAGCCAGGCCGGCTCACGGACACAACTGCAACAGGCGGCGTGCCCATGCCTTCCGTATCCGCGCCACCGCGCATCCTGCTGGTGGACGACAATGCCGACAATCTGGTTCTGATGCGGCTTTTCCTCGACAGCGACTACCGCATCGACGAAGCCGCCAACGGCCGCGAGGCGGTGGACCGGTTCGCCGCCGCGACCTACGACCTCGTTCTCATGGACCTGGAAATGCCCGTTCTCGACGGCCACGACGCCACCCGGGCCATCCGGGCCCTGGAGTCGCGGGAAAACCGGCCCCCCACGCCCATCCTGGTCCTCACCGCCCACTCCCTGGACGAGCAGCGGGACCGCTGCCGGGAGGCCGGCTGCTCGGACTTTCTGGTCAAGCCGGTGCGCAAGGCCGCCATCCTGGCCGCGTTGCGGCGATTCCTCGGCCGCGACACGGCGGCCCCCGACACGCCGGTTTCCGCGCCCGACCGGGCCGCCGAACCGGCCGCGTGCCCCCTCCTTGTGGACAGGGAACGCCTGCGCCAACTGCTGCCGCTTTTTTTCGACACCGCCGCAAAGACCCTGGAGGCGGCGCGCCTGGCCCTGGACCAGGGCGATCTGGAAGCCGCGCGCCGGCAGGGACACAAGCTCAAGGGATCGGCGCTGTCCTACGGATTCGAGGAAATCGGATTGGCGGCCAAGGACCTGGAATTGGCCGGCGAGGCGGGCGACGCGCCCCACGCCGCGACCGCCCTGGACCGGACCGCGCGGCTGTTGCAAGAAGCCGGGGGGAAACTTTTCTGAAGAAAAGTTTCCCCCCAGGCCCCCCTTCCAAAGACTTTTAACGGTTACGGAGCGTTACCGTTAGAACATCCCTAACCGTAAAAAGTTTTTGGGAAGGGAGAGCGCGAGAGGGGAACCCTTTTTCCAAAAAGGGTTCCCCTCTCGCACTGTCTTTTCCTAACTTCTTGGGATGCTACGCAGCCAAGCCGATGAGGGCTTCGACTTTTTCCAGCAGGGTTTCGGAGCTGAAGGGTTTTTGCAGCACGTCGTCGGCGCCGAAGATGGTGGCGTGGCCCAGCAGGTCCATGCCGACCTTGGCCGAGCCGCCGGAGATGGCCATAACCTTGCACGTCCGGCAGGTCTCGCGCAGCACCTGCAAGACCTCCAGCCCGTCCATCTCCGGCATGAAGATGTCGAGCACCACGAGGTCGGCCGGCTGCCCGGACAGGGACTGCATGGCCAGCTTGCCGTCGGCGGCCTCCATGACCACGTAGCCCGCGCCTTCCAGGTACAGCCGGATGAGCGCCCGGATACTCGGGTCGTCGTCCACGACCAGTACGGTTTTCACGAGCTGCCTCCCGGGTGATGCCGTGCCGCGTACGGCGCATGGCGTGAAAAGGATACCGCGTATTGTATAGAAACGAGGCGCGCCGCCGTCAAGCAAGGGCGCGATCCGACCGTCCACACCAGGAGAGAAAAGGGAGCCGGCGCGGGGCTCAGGTGAAATCGTACATGTCGAGCAGACGGCCGTCGGCGCTCACAAGCAGCGGGTCGATCATGTTCTTGCCCCGCGATTCGCCGGTTTCCATGGACAGCGTCCGTCCGTCGTAGGTCATGCCGGTGATGACCGTTTCCTCGCAATAGAGGTCGGCAAGCCGGTCGATATGGATGGCCAGCTTTTCCGGATCAAAAGGGCCCTCGACGTCATCCAGGGTGAAAACCATTTCCCCCTTGTCCACCGAGCCGAACAGGCACAGCACCTCGTCCTCGGCCAGACGCGCGGTGTAGTCCGCCAGTTTCGGCCGCTCCTCGACCACGGGAACCCCGACCGAGGTGATCGTCTCGGCCGCGTCGCCAAGGGTCAGCCGCAAGCCCAGCCCATGCTCGTAGACCGCGCCGGTGCGGTGGTAGAATTTCGGCGCGGCCAGCCAGCCGTGCCAGGGCAGCCCCTGGTCCTCGGCATATTTCGCCGCCAGCCGTTCGTCGAAATAGAGCACGCCCCGGAAGCAGTTGTTCGCGAAATAGGGCGTGTTGTTCTTGCCCCAGCAGTGCCGGTAGATCCGCTGCACGAAGGCGCGGGGCAGCGAGGTCACAATGATCTGGTCGATATCGCCGCGGGTGGTGATGACAAGGGCCATAGCGGTGCGCCTCCGGGGGGTTGCGGGTTGCCGGAGACCCTACATCCGGCGCGGCTTTTGGGCAACCCGGCGGCCTATTGTCCGTGCGCGCCGGGTGCCTCTCCGGGAAAGGAAAACCAGGGCAGATCGTCCGTGACGCCCTGGTCGCGCAAAATGGCCGCCACCAGCCCGGGATCGACCACGGTCAGAAGCGGCTTTATGTGTTCCGAAACGTTGGCCAGGCATTGGGTGCAAAAGGGATGCGCCGGGGCAAAGGCGTCGAAGGCGGCCCGTATGCGCGACATGGACGGCCCGAGCCAGAATTCGCGCAGGTCCGTCTCCGCCGTGATCCGCCCGGCCGTGGCCCGGGCCGTGGGGTCGCAACAGCAAAAGGCCGCCGTGCCGTCGGCCTGGATCGAAAGCATGGTGTGGCAGGAGTCGCAATACCCGCGCGGCGCGGCGGTCGATTCCAGGGGAACGAAGGCGTCGTAGCTGTTGGGCATGATCTTGGTCGGCTGGACCTGGATGACGGTCTCCCCGTCCGCGAAAAGCACCAGAGGCCTTCGCGCGGCGATGTCCTCCCGCCTGAAGTCCGGCGCGGCCGCGTCATCCAGGCCGAGCAGCGCGGCGAGTTCACGCGTCTTGGCCACGATCCCGTCCACATCGCCGATGGCCTTGGAATAGTCCACCCCGTCCCTGAAGATGCCGTAATCGGCGATCTGCACGGCGATCGTACCGGACACGCGACGGCGGATGCGGTGGCGCAAAAAGCCCAGGATCTTCTCCCGGTAGGCGGCAAAGGACAGCCGCGCCCCGCGCAGGGCAAAATCCTCCGGCGTGGCGCTGTAGCTTAAAAGCAGGCGCATGGGCAGGTCGTAGGCGCTTTTCCTGATGGCCAATCCGTTGGTGGCGCAGGAAAAAAGCTGCCCTCCGGCCGCGACATGGGCGATCACCCGCTCCACTTCGGGATGCAGGAACGGCTCGTAGGTCTGGCCGAAGGAAAAGGGCCAGTCGTTGGCCAGGCACTGGTCCACGATACGCCGGGCCAGGGCCGTATCCATGTTGCGGTGCTCCCGGCGGACGTTTCGGGTCGAGCAGTAGGCGCAGGCCAGATTGCAATGCCCGGTCAGGGCAATGAAGACCGTGGGGCGCTTAAGACACGCCTCCCGCCGACATCTGTAACGCGGGTCGTCGATCAACCTTCTTTTGAGGTTTTCCATACATTCTTCCTTACGCTCCCCGGAGGAACCAAATGCAGTTCCCCGACGTCCCGTCGCCGTTTTACCGGAAAACGCCTTGCCGTCCCAGGGTAAAAAACCGTTCCCACACCCCGGGCCGGCGTGCTTCGCCGCCTATTCGCCCCGCTTGTCGCGATTTTGCTAACCACATGCCATAATCAGATTGTATCAACAGGATGGACCCGTTATCATGGAACCATCCTCCCGAATGATCGGATTCGGGTGCCCCAGCCAACACAAGGAGGCTCCCCGTGAAGTTGCCCCTTAAAGCCCTGCTCCCCGTGGTCGTCGGTCTGGCGCTGGCCGCCCTGCCGGTTCCGGCCGGTCTGGCTCCGTATGCCTGGCACTATTTCGCCATTTTCGCCGCCGTGGTGGTGGGGCTCGTGTTCGAGCCGATTCCGGCGGCGGCCATCGGCGTCATGGGCGTGACCCTGGCCGCGCTGTTCCGGCTGGTGCCTGTCAAGCCGCCGACCCCGCCCACGACGTCGCAAGCCATCAGCTGGGCTCTGTCGGGTTTTTCCAACGGCACGGTCTGGCTGATCTTCATCGCCTTCATGTTCGCCCTGGGCTACGAAAAAACCGGCCTCGGCCGGCGCATTTCCCTGACGCTCATCAAGGTGCTCGGCAAAAAGACCCTGGGACTCGGCTACGCCGTGGCCTGCGCCGACGCCGTCCTGGCCCCGTTCATGCCCTCCAACACGGCCCGAAGCGGCGGCACCATCTTTCCCATCATCAAGAACATCCCGCCGCTGTACGGCTCCACCCCGGACAACGAGCCGCGCAAGATCGGCTCCTACATCATGTGGGTGGCCCTGGCCACGACCTGCGTGACCAGCTCGCTGTTCCTCACCGGGCTGGCCCCAAACCTGCTCGCCGTGTCCGTGATCGAAAAAACGGCCAACATCCGCCTGGACTGGACCACCTGGTTCGTGGCCATCGCGCCGGTGGGCATCATCCTTTTCCTGGCCGTGCCGCTTTTGTCCTACTTCATCTACCCGCCGACCCAGAAGGAAAGCGCCGACGCCCCGATCTGGGCCGGCAAGGAACTCGAGGCCATGGGCCCGATCAGCCGCAAAGAGCTGACCATGGCCGGGCTGGCGCTTTTCGCCCTGCTGTTGTGGATATTCGGCGGCAAGTTCCTCAATTCCACCACCACGGCCTTCATCGCCCTGTGCCTGATGCTCCTTTTCAAGGTCATCACCTGGGACGACCTGCTCGCCAACAAGCAGGCCTGGAACGTGCTCATGTGGTTCGCCACCCTGGTGGCCCTGGCCGGGGGGCTCGCCAAGACGGGCTTTCTCACCTGGTTCGCCCAGGGCGTGGCCGCGCACCTGGCCGGCTACTCCCTGACCACGGTCATGGTGGCGCTGGTGGTGGTCTTTTTCGCCATCCATTACATCTTCGCCAGCGTCACGGCCCACGTCACGGCGCTGATGGCGGTGTTCCTCACGGCCGCGGCGGCGGTGCCGGGGATGAACATGAAGGTCATGGCGCTCATGCTCGGCACAAGCCTCGGCATCATGGGCATCCTGACGCCGTTCGCCACCGGCCCCTCGCCCATCTACTACGGCAGCGGCTACATCCCGGCCAAGGACTTCTGGCGGCTGGGATTCATCTTCGGCCTGATCTTCCTGGGCGTGTTCCTGGCCGTCGGCATCCCCTGGATGCTGACCATGGGTGGATAAGAGCTGGGGGGAACCCTTTCTGTAGAAAGGGTTCCCCCCGGACCCCCTTCCCAAAGACTTTTATCGGTAACAGCCTGTCACCGTAAGAAGTTTTTGGGAGGGGAGAGCGCGAGAGGGGGCCCCTTTTTTCAAAAAGGGTCCCCCTCTCGCATCTCCTTCCCCTTCCTATACCCCGAAAAACCTTCGTGCGTTGTCGCCGGTCGTGAGCCAGACCTCGGCCGGGTCGCGTTCCATGAGCGCGGCCACGCGCTGGGCGGTGAAGGCGATCAGCGCCGGCTCGTTGCGCTTGCCGCGCCAGGGTTCGGGCGCGAGGTAGGGCGTATCGGTTTCCAGGAGGATGCGGGACAAATCCATGGCCGCCACCGCTTCGGCCAGATCGGTGTTCTTGGCGTAGGTCACCGGCCCCGGGATCGAGGCCAGCCAGCCCCGGGAAAAGACCTCACCGGCCAGCCAGGTTCCGCCGCCGAAGCAGTGCCACACCAGCGGCCGGTCCTTGAACCCCATGTCGTCGAGAATGGCCAGGGTGTCCCTTTCGGCCTCGCGGCTGTGGATGACCACCGGCACGTCGAGGCTCCTGGCCAGTTCCAGCTGCTCCCGGAACACGCGCTGCTGCGTCGCGGAGGTGGACACGTCCCAGTAATAATCGAGCCCGATCTCGCCCACGGCCCGAAGCCGCGCCTCGTCGCGAAAGGCCGCTTCCATGGCCGCCATGTCTCCGGCGGCCATCTTGTCCGCGTCGCAGGGATGCACGCCCAGGATGTAAAAGACTTCCGGCCGGTCCTTGAAGAAGTCCCGATGGGCCAGATAGGCGGCCGGCCCCAAAAACACGTTGCCCACGGCCGACACCCCGGCCGCCGCCGCCCGGTCGAGCACAGGCCCGATCTCCTCCGGGGCGAACTCCTCCACGTCCAGGTGGGCATGGCTCTCCACCCCGCCGGCCGGTAGGCCGAGGCTGGCCGGATCGGGGCGTTCACGCTTCTTTTTTCTCGACACCGTATACGCTTCCTTTGTCGTTTGCGCGCCGCGTTGACGCCGGAGCACGGGACACGTAGGGACATGCCAACGCCAAAAAGGAGCCGTCCGCTTGCCCGCGTCCGCCGTTTCCCTGCCCGCATCATTGCCCGAACTTGGCCGCGTGACCATCGGCGTCGGCTGGCGGCTGGGCGCGGCCGTCGCCGTTTTTCTGCTCGTAACGGCCCTGCTGCGGTGGCTGTGGCGCCGGGGCGTCATTAGCCGCCCTCTGGGGGGCCTCGTCAAGTGGCTCTGCGGCCTGGCGCTTTTATGGGGCCTGTCCTGGCTGCTGCCGCCCAACGCCGCCGACTCCGGCGAAACAGCCATGACCCTGGCCGCACTGGCCATGCTCTGGCTGGCCGGTTGCAACGGGGTGGACTTCGTCTACGCGCAGCTCGCGCCCGCGCGCGGCTCCGGCCGGCCCGGACGCCACATCCTTCAGGACCTGCTCAAATTCTGCATCCTGGCCGTGCTCGTCGGCTGGGGCCTGCGGCAACTGCTCGACATCCAGCTCGGCTCCCTGCTCACTTCCTCGGCCATCCTCACCGCCGTCGTCGGCCTGTCCATGCAGGACACCATCGGCAGCCTTTTCTCCGGCCTGCTCCTGCAGATGGAAAAGCCCTTCGTCGAGGGCGACTGGATCAAGGCCGGCGACATCGAGGGTCGGGTCACGGAAGTCACCTGGCGCTACACCAAGGTGGTGACCCTCGAGGCCAACGAGGTGCTTTTGCCCAACAACGCCGTGGCCAAGGACCGGCTCGTCAACTACAGCCGGCCCGAAAAATACCTGCGCCAGATCCTCCACGTGCCGGCCCCCCTCGACGCGCCGCCGGTCAAGGTCAAGTCGGCCATCCAGACGGCCCTGTCCCGGGCCGAGGGCGTGGTGGCAAACCCGTCGCCCGTGGCCCGGCTGTACAGCATCGAATCGGACCGGCTGGTCTACTCCGCCATTTACTACATCCGCGCCTTCAACGGACGCCTCGCCGCCGCCGATGCCGTGCTCTCGACCGTCTGGTACGAGTTCCTGGAACGCGGCATCGAGATTCCGGCCCCGGCGCGGCGCGTCATCATGGACGCTCCGGCCCCGGATCGCGGCCGCCCCGAGGGTCTGGCCGCCCTAAGCGAGGTGGAGCTGCTCGCCGGACTGACCGACGCCGAAATGGAGATGCTGGCCAGGGTGTCCGTGATCCGCCAGTTCGTCCCGGGACAGACCATCGTGGCCAGGGGCGAACAGGGCACGACCATGTGCTTCATCCTGTCCGGGCTTGTGGCCGTGGTCATTGACGGCAAGGAAGTGGCCCGGCTGGCGGCGGGCCAGATTTTCGGCGAAATGGCGCTTCTGACCGGCGAGCCGCGCCAGGCCGACGTGCGCGCCGTCGAGGCCACGCGCGGCCTGGAGGTGGACCGGGAGGGATTCCGCATGGTCCTGTCCCGCCATCCCGAGATCATCGACCGTGTGCGGGAGATTTTCACCGCCCGCGCCGCCGCCAACCGCTCCGCCAGGGCGCCCGGGACGCCGGACGAAGCGACAACCCTCTTTGCCCGCTTCTGCAAGCTCTTTTTATGACGACCCAAACGCCTCACACCGGACGGCCCCTGCCCGCCGCCCTGGCCCTGGGATTCGCCGGGGCCGGCGCGACCTGCCTGCTTCTGCGCGAACTGCTGCTCGCCTACTGCGGCAACGAAGCCGCCATGGGGGCGGCCATGGCCCTGCTCCCCCTGGCCATCGCCGTGGGCGCGGCCCTGCCCGGCCGGCTCTGGCCCGACCGCGACCCGGCGGACAGCCTCGGGCCGGCGCTGGGGTTTCTCGCCATCATCCTGCCCCTTTCCCTGCTGTTGCCGCGCCTGGCCCGGCCGGGCGCCATCGTCGGCGGCGCGACCGCCCTCTCGCCCCTGGCCGTAAGCGGCGCCGCCATCGGCGCGTTCGTGCCCTCGGGGCTGTGCCTTGGGCTCGTCTGGATGCTGACCGGCACGGTCGGCTGCCGCCAGGAAGGAAAAAATGCCGCCCGCCTGCCCGCCGCCCTGGCCGGCGCGGCCGCCCTGGGCGCGCTTTTCGTCCAGTTCGTCGCCATCCCCAAGCTCACGCCGCTCAACGCCAGCCTGGACATGGGGCTTGCCTGCTGCGTGGCCGGCATCCTCTGCGCCGCCGGATCGCCGGGCGGCCGGGGACCCGAAACATGGCTGTCGGTCATGGCCCTCGGCTTCGTGCTGCTGCTGCCCGTATCGGGGCTTCTCGAAACGCGCCTGGCCGCCTGGCAATGGCAATGCCCGGTGTCGGCCGTCCCCGCCGTTCCGGCGGCCATCGGCACGGTCCTCGGCGGCGGCGCGCGGGCGGTGGCCACGGCGCTCACCTACCTGGCCGTTTGCATCGCGGCCGTCGCCGCCCTGGCCGGACGCGTCACGTTGCCGGGATTGCGCGAAGACCAGTCCCGGGACCTCGCCATCGGTATGGCCGAAGCCGGCGCGTTCCTGGGGCTGCTGCTCGCCTACCAGGGCGTGGCGGGAAACCTCTTTCCCCATCTTCCGGCCCTGGCCGCGGCCTGGCTGGTCGGCGACGCCCTGGCCCTCTATCCCTCGCGGGACATCCGGCGCGGCCTCGTTCCCAATACGCCCGCCCTGTGCGGCGCGGCCCTGGGCCTGGCGCTGCTCTCCGCCCTGCTTATTTTGTAGCCCCGCAAAAAACGCGTCCTCCCCTTGTTGCCCGCCGCCGCCGGCGCTACAAAAAGGCAAACATCCGGAGGCCTACCCATGAGTGTTCTTTTCTCTCCCGTCAAAATCGGGCCGCGAACGCTTAAAAACCGCATCATCATCGCGCCCATGTGCCAATACTCGGCCGAAAACGGCCACCCCACCTACTGGCACGCCATGCACCTCGGCCATTTGGCCATATCCGGGGCCGGCGCGCTCATCATCGAAGCCACGGCCGTGGAACCCCAGGGCCGCATCTCGGCCCAGGACCTGGGCCTGTGGTCCAAAGCCCACGAAGACTCCCTGCGCCGCACGCTGACCGCCGTGCGGGCCTGCGCGTCCATCCCCATCCTGGTGCAGCTTGCCCACGCCGGCCGCAAGGCCTCCACGGCCAACCCCTGGGAAGGCGGCGCGCAAATCCCCCCGGACCATGGCGGCTGGGCGCCCGAAGCCCCCTCGGCCATCCCTTACGAACCGGAAGAAATCCCGCCCCACGCCCTTGACGCCGCCGGACTCGACCGCATCGAGCAAGCCTTCGTCGACGCCGCCAAGCGCGCCGACGCCCTGGATCTGGCCGGCGTGGAAATCCACTGCGCCCACGGCTACCTGCTGCACCAGTTCCTCTCGCCGCTTTCCAACACCCGCGACGACGACTGCGGCGGCAGCCTCGAAAACCGCATGTGCTTCCCGCTGCGCATCGTCAAAGCCGTGCGCAAGGCGCTGCCCCGAAACCGTATCCTCGGCATCCGCATCTCGGCCACGGACTGGGTCCCTGGCGGCTGGGACATCGAGGACAGCGTCGCCTTTGCCCGCGAAATCAAAAAACTCGGCTGCGACTACATCCACGTTTCCTCGGGCGGCCTGTCCCCCAAACAACAAATTCCCCTCGCCCCCGGCTACCAGGCCCCCTTCGCCGAACGCATCCGCCGCGAAACCGGACTGCCCACCATCGCCGTGGGGCTCATCACCGACCCGGCCCTGGCCGAAACCATCGTCGTCACCGGCCAGGCCGATATGGTCGCCCTGGCACGGGGCATGCTTTACGATCCGCGCTGGCCCTGGCACGCCGCCGCCGCCCTGGGCGACAAGGTCGACGCGCCGGACCAGTACCTGCGCTGCGAACCGCACGGGCTGAAAGGGCTTTTTCGCCGGTAGAGAGGCGGGAGGGGTGGGGCTCCGCCCCAGACCCCGGCAGGGGCGCTGCCCCTGTTCCGCCTTATCCGACGCGCGTAAAAAGCAGCGCCGCCTTGACCCGGCCGCTGCCGGTGAGACGTCGCGGCGACCAGTCGGGCCCGAGGCGCTCGGCCAGGGCATCGGCCAAATGAAAGTGGCCGCCACGCACATGGCCGGGGTAGAGGCGTTCGAGTTCAGCCGGGGATGCGGGCAGGTCGTCGAGGCGGTAGGCGGGGCGCAGGGTGAAAAAAAGTTCCTTCGAGGCCCAGGCGGCGGCGGCTTTGGCCACACTTTCGAGCCGGCCTTTGGAGATGACGCCGCGCCCGATGAAATCGATGAGCATGGCCATTTCGCAGGGCGGCGCGGCGGGCGGTCCGCACAAAAAATCGCAGGCGGAAAAATCCACGTTGTCCAGGCCGTGCAGGCGGGCCAGCTCCCTGGCGGTGCGGATGACATCGGGGTCGACGTCGCAGCCGAGCACCCGGGTCGCGCCGCGCCAGGCCGCCCGGAAGGCGAAGTAGCCCAGGTTGCAGCCGAGATCGACGACGGACTTGCCGACCACGTCGAGGTTGCCGATGTAGCTTTCGAGTTCGTCCGGGCCGGGACCGTGCCCAGGGGCGAGGAGGGTCCCGTCGGGGCCGTAGACCGGACGCCAGACACAGGCCGGATCGAGGCCGGCCAGCAACCGGCGGGCGACTTCGAGGCGGAAAATTTCCGTTTCCATGGTTTGTTGTAGCGGACTTACGGCCCAATGCAAGGGGTGCGAGGTCCGGGAGTTGTCAAACCTCGCCTGCTTGGGTAAGAGCGATCACCCGCGTGAGGACGCGCGGGCGTGACGCGGTTTTCGCCCTCCGCGCCGAGGCCGCGATTTGGCGGCCGCGCCGTAACCCCCTACCCCTACACCCACCATGGTATTCAGCTCCGCTTCATTTCTTTTTATTTTTTGCCGGTCGTGCTGGCGTTGTATTTTTCGTGTGTGACTTTCGGACGGCTGCGCAACTGGATCCTGCTGGCGGCGAGCCTTTTTTTCTATACCTGGGGTGAAGGCGAATACGTCGTCATCATGCTGGTTTCGATCCTGGCCAACTATTTGTTCGGCATATGGATCTACAAAGCCCATGAGCGCAGCAACGCCAAACGCCAGATGGCCGTGGCCATCACCTTCAACCTGCTGTTGCTCATCATCTTCAAGTATACGAATTTTCTCGTGGCCAACTGCAACACGGTGTTAAGCGAATTCGGGCTGCCGACCATGACGGTCGGAGCCGTGCATTTGCCCATCGGCATTTCGTTTTTCACCTTCCACTGCATTTCCTATCTCATGGACATCTACCGTCGGCAGACGCCGCCACAGATGTCGCTGCCCAACACGGCCCTGTATATTTCGCTTTTTCCCCAACTCGTGGCCGGCCCCATCATCCGCTACAAGGACATCGCCTCGCAGATCACCCACCGCACCGTGGGCCTGGAGCGCTTTTCCCAAGGCATCAACCGGTTCGTCATCGGCCTCGGCAAGAAGGTGCTCATCGCCAACGTGGTGGGCCTGCCGGCGGACAAGATTTTCGCCATTCCCTCCGAGCACCTGACCACGCCCGTGGCCTGGCTCGGCATCCTGTGCTACACGCTGCAAATCTATTTCGACTTTTCCGGCTACTCGGACATGGCCATCGGCCTCGGCCACATGTTCGGGTTCAAGTTCATGGAAAACTTCAATTATCCCTACATATCGCGCTCCATCCAGGAATTCTGGCGGCGCTGGCACATCTCCCTGTCCACCTGGTTTCGCGACTACCTCTACATCCCGCTCGGCGGCAACCGCTGCAGCCAGTCCCGGATGTATTTCAACCTGGTCACGGTCTTTTTCCTGTGCGGCCTGTGGCACGGGGCCAGTTGGAACTTCGTGATCTGGGGCATGTTCCACGGCCTGTTCTCGGTGATCGAGCGCTTTCCCCTGGCCAAGCGCGTGACCCAGGGACCGCGGCTCATCGCCCATGCCTACACCCTGCTGGTGGTGATGGTGGCCTGGGTCTTTTTCCGGGCCGAATCGCTGCCGGTGGCCCTCAGCTACATCAAGGCCATGGCCGGCTTCGCCCAGGGATCGGGCGTGGAATGGCACGTGGGCCTTTTCCTCAACCCCAAGGTGGCCATCGTGCTGGCGGCGGCCCTTATCGGCGCGACCCCGGTCATTCCCTGGATCAAGGGCCTGCGCACCCGCGTGCTGGCCATGCGCAGACTTGGTCCCGTGGCCCTGGACGACGGCGTGGAGGCGCTGGTCAGCCTCGTCGTGATGCCGGCGGTCTTTATCCTGTGCGCCATGTCCCTGGCCAGCGGCACGCATAATCCCTTCATTTACTTCCAGTTCTAAGGTCTTGCATGAGCGTGGCTCCTACGTCTGCCCACAAGTTCGTCATCGCCCTCGGCGTCGCCTTGTTTTTGTGTATGATCTGTCTGCCCGTGGCGGACCATATCTTCGACCTGGCCCCGAACGTCTACATGATGGAAACCGATCCGAACCCGTTGCCGGAGTTTTCCATTGGGTCGATATTTAAATCCTTCAACGTGCTCCAGCGCGGCTACCTGGAAAAGACGTTCGGCTTCCGCCAAATGCTGGTCCGGCTGGAAAACATCCTCGACATCTTCCTGTTGCGCTCCTCCAACCAGTACCAGAACGTCATCAAAGGGCGGGGCGACTGGCTGTTCCTGTCCCAGGAGAACAACGAGCTCAACGTCATCCAGGACTACCGGTCGGTGAAGCTCTTCACGCCGGCCCAACTGACCCGTTGGGTCAAGGTCTACAAGGATCGCCAGGACTGGCTGGCCAAGCGCGGCATCCACTACCTGATCGTGGTCGCCCCCAACAAGCACACCGTGTACCCGGAATTCCTGCCGCCGCAGTACAACAAGGTGAGCCCCATAAGCCGCACCGACCAGATCGTGAACGCCCTTGCCGGGGCCGGCGTCAACATCCTCGACTTGCGCCCGGTCATGGACAAGGTCAAACGGCAGGCCCTGGCCTACTACCGCACCGACACCCACTGGACGACGTTCGGGGCCTTTGCCGGGTACGTGGCGATCATGAAGCGCTTAAGCCAGTGGTTCCCGCAGTTCGAACCGGAAATCCGCGGGGATTTCGATATCACCATCACCCCCGACCTCCAGGGCGGCCTGGCCAGCATGCTGGCCCTAGGAGACTTTTTCCCCGAAAGCCGGGTGACCTTCACGCCGCGCTTCAAGCGCAAGGCCGTGAACACGACCGATACCCGGCCCACGCCGCCCTACTTCCAGCCCACCGTGGTCATGGACACCCATGATCCCTCCCGGCCCAACGCCGTGATCTTCCGGGATTCCTTCGCCCACGAGCTGGTCCCTTTCCTGGCCGAACACTTCGACAAATCCATCTACATGTGGCCCTACCCTTCGACCTCACGCGCTGTCCGCTACTTCGACAAGCAGCTGATCGAAAAGGAAAAGCCGGCCCTGGTCATCGACGAGTTCGTGGAGCGCTACTTCACCGAGTTCCCGCCCAAGAAGGAACAGGAACAACCGCCCAAGAAGTGACGCCCGGCCGGGAGGCCGCCATGGATCATGTCCGCGCGTTCGTGGGCCTTGCCCTGCCGCAATCCTGCCAGGATATGGCCAATCGGCTCGGGGCGGCGCTTGCGCCGCTGTGCCGCGGCCGCATAAGCCGGGTGCGGACCGGACAGGCCCATATCACTCTCAAATTCCTCGGGGAAACACCCGTTACGGGACCGGCCGGCATCGAGGCCGTTGGCGAGGCGCTGGCCGGCATACGGTTCGCGCCTTTTCGCCTGGGTTTCGCCGGCGGCGGTTTTTTCCCGGGCCCGAACCGTCCCCGGGTGATCTGGGCCGGACTGCGGGAAGGCGCGTCGGCCTGCCGGGAACTCGCCGCCGCCGTGGACGCGGCCCTGGCCCCGCTCGGCATCGCGCCGGAGGGAAAACCCTTCGCCGCCCACCTGACCCTGGCCCGGGTGCGCGAACCGGAACGCGGCGGCGACTGGCCGGCCATGCTGGCGCTTTTGGCAAAGGCGCAGTGGCCGTCCGTGCCCGTTGCCGCCATGACGCTCTGGCGTTCGGTGCTTTCGGATCATGGCGCGCGCCACGAAGCGCTGCGGGAATTTCCGGCTGCTCTGGATTGAATCGAAGCGAGGTCTACGGCGAGATGTACGGCGGCCATCCGACGAAGTGCCGTGGTCGCGAGGCGGAGCGGAGCCGGCGGCGGCACGCCGGCTCCGTCCTGCAGGGGAACATGCGCCGGCGCGACTTAGATGTAGTCGCCCCGGTTGAACTTGATCTTTTCGGTTACGGTCATGACTTCCAGTTCGTTGACCAGGGAACCGAGCCCCGTGTTGGCGTCGCTTGGCAGGTCGTCCTTGAGCTGCTTGACGCCGGTTTCAATGTTTTCCAGCACCCCGTAGGCCTGCTTGAGGGAATCCCCCCCGGAACCCGAGGCCAGCTGGTCGGCATAGTCTTCCCACTTGGCCAGCAGGGAGTCCATGTTTCTCATAACCGCCTGCTCTTCTTCGCTGAGTTGACCCGAAGCCGCGGCAGCGTCCGCGCCTTGCGATCCGGACACATCCAGGGCGGCATAGCCGGCCAGGGGAGGCGCCGCGAACCCCGACTGGGACGACTGGCCTTCGCCGACTTCCTTGGCCAAAAGCGCCGCGAAGGCGTCCGACCCGTCCTTCTTCTCAGCGGACTTATTGGCCGCGGCCTGCTGCAGGGCGGTCAATTGGTCGTTTTGGATTTTCATCGGCCTTCCCCCGCGTTAACGTTTCCTTTCGGCATGCAAGGAGCCTGCCAGCTCCCAGTTTTCCATGAACATGCCAATATCATTACGCATTATATTTTCGTAACCAGGCAAAATTTGCCCCGTGGTCCTTCTCTCGCAGGCATCTTCGTTTCATTGCATAAGACAGGTGAAACGCCTTGTCTATTGCCATCCACTTTGGCATCCTGGACCGACCGGGCTTGCCCCATGCTTTTCGGACGATCTCGCCGGAACTTAAGCGGAAACAAGCCAGGTCAAACCAAGGAGGCGCTGCCATGCCAGCCCTGAAAAAAATTTTGTGCGCCGTGGATTTCTCCGAGGGCTCCCCGCTCGTGGCCGAATACGCGGCCACGCTGGCCCGGGCCGCCAAGGCCGAGATCATCTGCGTCTACGTGGCCCCGTCCCTGGCCGAATACGTGGGCTTCAACGTGCCCCAGGCCGCGCTCGACACCTTCGTCGGCGACGTGGTCGCCTCGGCCGAAACGACCATGAACGATTTCACCACCGAAAACTTCAAGGACCTGCCGGCGCGCGGCATGGTCCTGACCGGCTACCCGGCCGAGGAAATCCTCAAGGCCGCCGACAGCCAGCAGGCCGACATGATCGTCATGGGCACCCACGGCCGCACCGGCATCGACCGGATCATCTTCGGCTCGGTGGCCGAAAAGGTGGTCAAGACCGCCACCTGCCCCGTGCTCACCATCAAACCGCACGCGGCCGCCTAGCCTCGGTCCCGGAGGAAATACAGCGGTATTTCTTCCGGGAAGCCGCCAGTTGAACGGTTTGTCCGCGAAATCCGCCCGGTCGGACGTCGCGGACCCGACAGAAGCAACCACTCTACCGCCTATCGCATACGGAGCCGTCGGTCATGCAGCCAAGCGACCGTGTCCGCGAAGCGGTGCGGGGATTCACCCCGTACGCTCCCGGACTGTCCATGGAAGAGATCAGGGAGCGTTACGGGCTGACCCGCGTGGTCAAGCTCGCCAGCAATGAAAATCCCCTCGGGGCCTCGCCGCTCGTCAAGCGCGTGCTGGCCAGAAAGGGCGATATGGTCTTCCGCTACCCCAGAGCCGGCAACCCGGCCCTGGTGGCGGCCCTGGCCGCCTATCACCACGTGCCCAAGGAGTGTGTGGTGGCCGGCAACGGCTCGGACGAGATCATCGACCTGCTCGTGCGCGTCACCTGCGAACCGGGCAAAAGCAATGTGGTGGCCTTTTCGCCCTGCTTTTCCATCTACGTGCAGCAGACCAAGCTTTGCGGCGTCACCTTGCGCCAGGTGCCGCTTACGCCCGATTTCGGCTTCGACCTGCCGGGGCTGCGCGCGGCCTGCGACGACGATACGGCCATGGTCTTCCTGACCAATCCCGACAATCCCTCGGGCCACGCCATACCGGCCGAGGAAGTTCTGGCCTTCGCCCGGTCCCTGCCGCCGAGGACGCTGCTCGTGGTCGACGAGGCCTATGCCGAATTCGCCGAGCCGGCGGCCGACTATTCCATGCTGCCCCGGTTCGCCCAGTGCGACAATGTGGTCGTGCTGCACACCTTTTCCAAGCTCTTCGGCCTGGCCGGGTTGCGGCTCGGCATCGGCATCATGCCGGACTGGCTGGCCGATCACCTTTTGCGGGTGCGGCTCCCCTTCAGCGTCAACCTGCTGGCCGAGGCCGCCGGCATGGCCGCCCTCGAGGACACCGCCTTTTTGCAGGCGAGCCTCGAGACCGTCGTCCGGGGCCGCAAGCTGATGGCCGAAGAGCTGACGCGGCTTGGCTGCCATGTCTATCCGTCCCAGGCCAACTTCCTGATGCTTAAGCCCCCGGTCCCCGCCCTGGAGCTCTTCGAGGCGCTTTTGAAGCGCGGCATCATCGTGCGGGCGCTGAAAAGCTATGGCCTGCCCGAGCTGTTGCGCGTGAGCATCGGCAACGACGAGGAAAACGCCATGTTTCTGGCCGCAATGAAGGACGCCATCGAACATGGCTGCTGAGTCGCGCCGCATCGTGACCATCGACGGCCCGGCCGGGGCGGGCAAGACCACCGTCTCCCGCCGGGCGGCAGGGGAACTCGGCGTGGCCTACCTGGACACCGGGGCCATGTTCCGGGCCTTGGCTCTGGCCTTGGGCGAGGGCGGGCATCGGCTCCCCGAAGCGACCATCGACGCCCGGCTCGCCGCCATGACCTTCGCCCTTGAAGGCTCCGGCGCGGACACCCTGCTCCTGGTCGACGGCGCGCCGCTGCCCGACGCAGCCCGCACCGAGCGGGTCGGCGGCTGGGCCTCGAACCTGGCCGTTTTACCCGTGGTCCGGCGTCGGCTGCGTCTGGCCCAGCAGGCGCTTGGCGCATCCACGGACCTCTTGGCCGAAGGCCGCGACATGGGCACGGTGGTCTTCCCCGAGGCGCGCCACAAGTTTTTCCTCACCGCCAGTCCCGAGGTCCGGGCCGGACGCCGCGTGCTCCAGCTTGAATCCCTCGGCAAGCCGGCCGACTACGAGGCCATTCTGGAAGCTATCCGCCACCGCGACGCCCAGGACCAAAACCGGGCCGAAGCGCCGCTCGTCGCCGCCAAGGACGCCCTGGTCATCGACACCTCGGACCTGACCGAGGACGCGGTGGTGGCCCGCATCGTGGCTGCGGCCGCCGTCTGACGCCCGCCGGCACGACACGCCCCTTCCCCTCGCGCTCCGGACCCGTTATGGCTTCCGGACGGCCTTTGGCCGTCCCCGAAACGCCAACCCCCGCTCCGGAGCGCGCATGACCGCATTTCGCCTGGACATCCGCCGGGCCGCCTCCCTGGCCGAAACGGCCAAGGCCCTGGCCGACGTGTTGCCCGCCTACGCCCACGTCTTCCCCGCTGATACGGCCGCGCCCATCCTGGTCAAGCCCAATCTCAACGCCAACATGAACGCGCTGACCGGCAACACCACGGATTTGCGCCTGCTCTGCGCCCTGCTCGGGCATCTGCGCGACGCCGGCTACAGCGACGTCACGGTCGGCGAAGGGACCAATTCCGGCTTTTACCGCAACAAGATCGGCGTGATCGGGCGGCTTATGGTGGACAAGGCGGCGGCGCGGTTCGGCTGTCCTGTGGTGGACCTCAACCACGTCCCGGGTAAGCCCGTGGCCTTCGAAAACGGGGTCACGGCCATGGTCGCCGCGCCGGTGGCGGATGCGGCGCTCGTCATCAACCTGCCCAAGCTCAAGACCCATTTCGAGGCCGGCATGTCCGTGTGCCTCAAAAACCTCATGGGCTGCCTGGTCGGCCAGGAAAACAAGAAAAAAACCCACCAGAGCCTGGCCGCCAACATCGTCAACCTGAACCTCGCCGTGCGCCCGGGCCTCCACATCGTGGACGCGCTTATCGCCATGGAGGGGCTCGGCCCCACGCGCGGCACGCCGCTGCGCCTGGACACGCTGATTTTTGGGGAAAATCCTTATCTGATCGACCTGGCCTGCGCCAGGATGGCCGGCTTTCCGCCGGAAAAGGTGCGGCCCCTGGCCGAAGCCCGGCGGCGGGGCCTGGTCACGCCGGAGATGGACGCCTTTTGCGACGGGCTTTCCCTGCCGCTTCTGGCCGGGCGGCCTTTGGCCCCGCCGGTCGCCGGCCGGATCGCGAGCTTCATCCACAGTCCGGCCCGGCAGAAGTATTTCCTGGCCGTGCGCAACACGGCCCTTTTCCGCTACCTGGCCGGCACGGACTGGTTCGGGGCACTGCTTTTCAAGACGGGACTGCGGCAGGACGTTTTCTGCCGCGAGGAGATGCGCTGCGACGGGCTCACCCTCGACCGGGCGGCCTGCGACGATTGCGGGGTGTGCCGGGATTTCTGCCCGTCCGGCCTCGATCCGGCGGATGTGGCCGCGATGGGCGGGCATCCGGACTGCCTGGGCTGCCTGTACTGCTTTCTGACCTGCCCGCGAAAAGCCCTCGCCTTCCATGGGGAACAAGGCTTCTTGGCCGAACAGCTGCGCCAATACGACGCCCTGGTCCGGACCCTCGGCCGCCCGGGCCGGTAAGGCCTCGCCCCGGACCAGCGATATCCCAAACGACGAGCGCCTCCCCCTCCCCCTCAAGGAGACGGGGGGAAGGCCTCAATCAGACATTGATCGCTTTTCCGCGCAGAAAAGCGACAACCGGCCCATCCCAGATCCTCTCGGCCTCGGCCACTTCGAACCCTTTGGCCGCAAGCAGCGCGTCAAGCTGGGCGAACGTGAAGCTGTGCCACATCGCCCGGCCATCATACTGGACCGCCCAGTCCAACAAGGCATTATGCTCCGCGAGCGTCGCCTCGCCATAACAATAGGTGATGAGCAGGAGCTCCCCGCCGGGCCTGAGCACGCGGTGCATCTCGCTTATGGCCGTCTCCGGCCGGTCCATCGTCTGGAGGGCATTGACGCTTATCACGGTGTCGAAGGTGTGGTTTTCGAAGGGCAGATCACAGGCGTCGGCCTCCTGGAAACACACGTTCGCTGGCTCGCAGGCCAGCTTCTCTTCCGCGACCCGTATCATCTCCGGCGTCACGTCCACGCCCCAGACCTCACGGCACCGCCGCGAAAGACGGATGCTGAGGGTCCCCGGTCCGCACCCGACATCGAGAAGCCGGCTATTCGGGGTCACGTGTTTCGCAAGAATGCTCCAGTTGACCTCGTACTGGTCCTGAAAGTCACTGGCGATCCAGGCGTCATAGCCTTCGGCCGTCGCCTTCCAAAAGTTTTGATCCTTTTCATCCTGGCCATGAGGGAATGAAGTACGCCTTCCGTAGGTCATATGCGATTCTCAGGAGCGCGGCGGCAAACGACACGCTGTTGCTTTGCGCGGTGGTCCCATAAGCGGAATCAAGATACATGCGAACCCGTCCGAATGCGTCTCGAAACCGACTCCCGGTTATCCTCACGCAAATATTGGGGAGCATAACCACTGGCTCTGTCGACAAGTTGCTTGGATTGTGGGGAAGTACGCCCGCTGGCGCGCAAAGGTCAAGTCATTTTGCCGATATTGAAAATAACAGAGCAGGGAGCGCTCGGGCCGAAAGGTCAGGCCCAGGCGCGGACCGTTCTCCGAGAGCGCCGCGTCGCCGCGGGCAAAAGGAAAGTCATGCCGTAAATAAGAAGAGGGGACTTTCGCCAAAAAGTCCCCTCCTCCGGCGGCTTTTTCCGCTCAGCGCGCCTAGGCCTGGCGCAGCTTCTCGATGATCTGGTCCATATCACCGGACAGGTCGGCCAGGGCATGCACGGCCTGGGCGGACTCATGCATGCCGGAGCTGGTGGATTCCACCACCTCGCTGACCTCGCTCATGGCCTTGTTGATCTGTTCGGCCGCGGCGGACTGCTGTTCGGCGGCGGCAGCGATGCCGGCCACTTCCCGGGCGCTGGTCTCGGCCAGATCGAGAATCTCGCGCAGCACGCCGCCGGACTTCTCGGCCAGTTCCGTGGCCTCGGACACGGCCACGGCCGCCTTGTCCACATTTTCGATATTGCCGGCCACGGACTGCTGGATGCTGACCACGGCCTGCCCCACTTCCTTGGTGGCGGTCATGGTCTTTTCGGCGAGCTTGCGCACCTCGTCGGCAACGACGGCGAAGCCGCGTCCGGCCTCGCCGGCCCGGGCCGCCTCGATGGCGGCGTTTAAGGCCAGCAGGTTGGTCTGGTCGGCGATGTCCGAAATGACGGACATGACGCGGCCGATGGCCTGGGTCTGTTCGCCCAGTTCGCTCATGGCGGCCTTGAGGTCCGTGGACACGGTGTTGACCCGGTCGATGGAGCGCACGGCGTTTTCGACCACGGAGCTTCCGGCCGAAGCCCTGGACTTGGTGTCGTCGGCGGACTGGGCGGCCCGGGAGGCGTTCTTGGCCACGTCGAGCACGGTGGACGTCATCTGGGAGATGGCTTCCACCACCTCGCGCAGGCGGTCGCGCTGGTGGTCGGCGCCGGTGCGCACGTGCTCCACCTGGTTTTCCAGCTCGCCCGAGGCGTCGATGATGCTCTCGACCACATGGCCGAGCTGTTCGGCCGCCTCGAGCATGCCTTCCCGCTTGGCCACCTCGGCCTGTTCCTGGGCCTGTTCGGCCTCCTTGCGGGCGGTCTCGGCCAGGGCCGCCTCCTCGCCGGCTTCCTGGCTCATCATCTCGGCCTCGGCGATCTTGGCCTTAAGCCCGGTCACCATCTTTTCGATGGCCCCGGACAGCTCGGCCATCTCGCCGGCAAAGCGTCCCTGGGGTTTGGCCTCCAAGTCGCCCTTGGCCACCTTGCGGGCCAGATCGATGACCCGGCGCAGCGGCGACGTCATGCCCCTGGCGGTGAAGAAGCCGACAATCATCACCACCAGGGCCGCCACGCTGGACGCGGCCAGCACGGAATAAAAGATGGTGCGCTCCGTGGCCGCGATGCCCTCGCGCTCGCTGCCGATGAAAAGCATGCCCGTGATCTTGCCGTCGGCTCCGACCATGGGCCAGTAGGCGGTGTTGTAGGCCCGGCCGAGGATTTTGTTGATCTTGAGGAAACGGTTGCCCTTGGTGATGACCGTATCGAGGACCTCGGGGTTGTCCATGCGGGTGCCGATGGCCCGCTTGCCATTCCGCTCGATGGTGGTGGCCACGCGGGTGTCGCCGTAAAAGATGGTGCATTCCGTGCCGAGAACCTTCTTGATCTCATCCACGAAAGCGTTGCTGGAGGAAAGGTTGATGCCCGTGGTCACGGTGCCGATCACCTTGCCGTCCATCCTGACGGGACACCCGGCACGCAGCGAAAACTTGACGGCCGTGCCTTCTTCCAGGCCAAGCGAGGCCTGTCCGGTCAGGGCTTTTTGCACGTTGATCTGTTTTTTGATGGAATCGCCCGATCGCGGCGAATGGCTGCGGGCCAGCACCACGCCCTGGGCATTGGCGATGGTCACGAATTCGATGCGCAATTCCCGCTGGGCCTCTTTGGCGATCTCCACCAGCCGCGCCTTGTCCCCGGCCTCCACGGCCGCCACCACGTCCGGCCGTGTGGCCAGCATATACGTCGCGCCCTTGACCTCCTGCCCGGCCTGCTTGAGCATGAAATTCACGGCATCGGCCTGGCTGTTGATTTGCTGCTGGCTGATGCGGTTGAGCCCGGCGGAGAGGTAATGGTGCGCGGTCAGGGCGATGGTCGACGTGAGCAGGAGGACGGTAAACAGAAGCAAGGCGATGATCTTACCTGTGAGGGACAGTCGCATACACACCTCCGATAGCCGCCGGGAGGGCCCGGGAGATTCATTCGTGGAAAACGAACTATTCATTGTTACAACACGAATGCACCGTAATGGAAAAGAGGGTTCTTGCAAAGATGGTTCGGGCTCTGGCGCGCAATTTCGCACTCCTTCGACGCGCCAAAAATCGCATTTTTACAAATAGCGTCAAATTTCGGACACAACGACATCCGAGATAACGCCATGCGACAAGGGCAACGGCCTGCCCGGCCGGCAAAAGAGAAAGAAGACGACAAAAAGGAAGGGAACGTGGTATTTTTTGAAACACAAGAAGGTTGCGGGCGGAACAACGGCGGGCAAACGCGCGGCATGCAGCCAACACCACGGACAAGACTCCATACCGCGCCCCGCCGCATCAAAACGGAAGCGCGTCATTGAGGCCGACCCCGGAAACCGCACGGGGAAGCACCGGCGGCACAGTCCGCCCAGCCCGCCACTGGATGGCGACATGTGGGCGAACGCACCCGCGGGGATTCCCGAGCGTCCCCCCGAAACATGCTCGCGCATGCCGGAGGCGAAATACAATTACCTATTTTCCATAAGGAACGTTCTCTTTTCTCCCATCCCGCCTACCGCCCGAGGAACCGGGCCTGCACATACCCTTCCTGACCGTCCTTGAGCACCCGGACCTGGTGCCAGCCGTTGATTTCGGGAGAGAGCAACGACACCTTTTCCCCGGCGTGCAGGTCTTCGACCACCGAGCAATTCACGCTCGGGCAGGTGAGCACATTGAGCAGCGCCGCGCGCACCGTGCGCACGGACCGGGCATCGGCGGGCGCGGCCGGAACCGGACGCCCGGCACAACCGGCAAGCCCCAGGCTTGCGGCCACAAGCGCGGCAACCACCAAACGCGACACGACAATACGCATGACTCCTCCGACGATCGGGACGGCGACGCCACGCGCCGCGCCGCGCCCGTTACGGGAAAATTACTTTTAAATGAAAATAGGAATCAATCCTATTGCCTTTCTCTGAAAAAATGGTCATGGTGTGCCCATGAACGACACCCGCCCGGCCGGGCCGCTTCCGAAGCACCCCGGCCAAGCCTCCACGAAACGACCGCGAACCCCTTGGCACGACATGCGGCAACACTTTTTTTCCATCGACGCAGCGCCTGTCTCTTCCCCAAAAAGCGCCGGGCTAGTTGCCGTCGAACGTCCGCATTTTTTTCTCCCAGGCCCGGCGGGCATCCTGGGAGGGACAGCGGCAGATGGCCACGGCCGCGTCATAGGGACTGCCGGCCGAAACCCCGTTAGGCCCGAGAAAAACGAGCTTGGCCGGGTCCGGCTGGGTCACGGTGTAGCGGCCGGGATTGGTGGCGCAGGAACCGCAGATGACGGTCCAGGCGTTGGCGGAGTCATTGTCCATGGTCACCTGGGCCACGCAGCAGTTCCCGTATGGATTGACCTGCTGGGCCGACGCGGAGGACGGCGCGGCGACCGTGGCCAGGGCGCACAGGATCGCCGCGAACAAAACACGCCTTGGCGACAGAAGCGGATGCGACATGGTTCCTCCCTGGGGTATAGACCTGGAGTGGCGTATTTTTAAAAACTAGCGGCTCGGGCGGGCCTTGTCCAGAGACGGCCCCGCCCGTAACCGTTATATATTGCCTTTTGTCCCCGGCCGGTCCATAAGCTGTAAAGAGAACCGGACCGTTTTCGGCAACCCCAAACACAAAGGACGTACCCAATGCACGATCACGATCACGAATACGACGAGGAATGCTGCATCGAAGTGCCCGAGGCCAGCGTCGGCCAGGAAGTGGTCGACTTTTCCATGAAGGTCTACGACCCGACCGAAGGCGGGTTCGGCGAGATGTCCATGGAGGCGATCCAGAAGGCCGGCAAATGGACCATCCTGGTCTTCTACCCGGCCGACTTCACCTTCGTCTGCCCGACCGAGCTGGCCGACCTCGCCACCAAGCACGAGGAACTGGCCAAGATGGGCTTCGAAGTCTTCTCCGTGTCCACGGACACCGAATTCGCCCACCTGGCCTGGCGCAACAGCGAAAAGCTGCTGGAAAACGTCAAGTTCAAGATGGCCGCCGACCCCACCGGCCAGGTTTCGCGCTACTTCGGCGTCTACGACCCGGAATCGGGACTGGCCCTTCGCGGCACCTTCATCATCAACCCCGACGGGGTGCTGGTGTCCAAGGAAGTCAACTTCTACAACGTGGGCCGCAACGCCGACGAACTGCTGCGTAAATGCCAGGCCAACCTGCACCTGCGCGAACACCCGGCCGAAGCCTGCCCGGCCAAATGGACCCCGGGCGAAAAGACCCTGACCCCCTCGGAAAAAATCGTGGGCAACGTCTACGACGCGCTTAAGGGATAACTAGGAGAGGATTAAGGAAGACAGTGCGAGAGGGGAAACCCTTTAAAAAGGGTTCTCCCCTCTCGCGCTCTCCCCTCCTAAAGTTTATAACTGGTCGAGCCTGACACATCCAACTAGTGACTATTATTGAAAGTCTTTTGGGAAGGGGGTCCGGGGGGAACCCTTTTCTTCAGAAAAGGGTTCCCCCCGGCATCCTCATCCCCTCCCCCCCCTCATTTGACGCCTCGGCGGGCATGCCCTACCGTGCGCCGCGCCGGGCATACACTTTGGACGTCCATGCCGGCCGTCCGTCAAGCAGCCCGACGACCACCGCGTGCAGCCATCCATCTCCGCCGCCCCGACCACGGGACCGCATAACCGTCTGTGTTCCCTGGACGCCTTGAAAGTCATCGGCTGCGTCAGCGTCGTGCTGCTGCATGCCCTGGTGCCGAACGTCGAGCGGGTGGACGATTCCCTGACCTGGATGGCGGCCAACCTCTTGAGCGCCGCCACGCGCCAGGCCGTGCCGCTTTTTTTCATGATCAGCGGGGCGCTGATGCTGCGCCGCGATTTCCCGTCCCTGCCGGCCCATTTCGGCCGGGTGGCCGTGCGCTACGGCCTGCCGCTTTTGGGCGGGCTTGCCGCCTACAAGGCGCTGGCCATCAGCCAGGGCGACCCGACGGAACTTTTCAACACCGTCCTTTACAACGTGCGGGCCAACCTGGGCTTTCACCTGTGGTTCATGTGGGAATTTCTGGGGCTGGCGCTCGTGGCCCCGATCCTGCGGCCGGTCGCCGCCGATAAACGCGCGGCGTGGCTGTTCGTGGCCTTGTGGGCGGCGTATCGCGTCGTCGCTCCCTGGCTGCGCTTCCTGGATGTGACGATTCCGGTGGCGAACATGCTTTTTCTCCCGCACACCGGCTATTTCGTCCTGGGCTACGTGCTTGCCGCCTCGCCCCGACGCGTTCCGCCGCTATTTCTCCTCTGCGGCATGGTGGTCGCCATCGTCGCCACGGCCGGGCTCACGGCCGATTTCTCCCTTCCCTTCGACCGGCTGGACGTGCGCTTTTACGATCCGGACGCGCCCCTCGTGCTGCTCTTATGCGCCTGTCTCTTCAAGCTATGCCTTCAAAGCCTGACCGGGAACTCGCCCAAGGCGCTGCGCTTCCTGGCCGGGGCGACCTTTTCCGTCTACATCTACCACATCCTGGCGCTCTCCCGCCTGACCCATTTCATCGGCCCGACGACGCTCTTCATGAGCGTGTGCGTCCACACGCCCCTGGCCTTCGCCGCCTGCCTGCTCCTGTACGCCATCGCCCGGCGCGTGCCCGGGCTGAAATATTTCTTCCCGGGATAATGCGCGCTGGGAACCCCTGTCACAGGGGGTCCCAGCCACGCTGTCGCGCGCCCTTGCTTAACGCGCCAGCATGGCCCGCAGGATATCGGCGCAGCTTTCGGCGTTGTGGCTGGCCCGGAAGACGTATTCCACGAAGCGGATGATCCGGTAGACGGCCCCGAATTCCATGTCCGAGGCGTAGGCGGCGGCGATCAGGCCACGCTTGGCCTTGACCACTTTCAGATGTTGCTGGCGCACGGTCTGGATATGGGCCTTGATGGCGCCGCGATCGCCGCGCTTGTGCAGGATCCCCTCGATGGTGGCGGAAAGCGCCGCATGCAACAGGGCCACGGTCTCGGCCGCTTCGGCGACGCTGGTCATCATGGCTTCTGCCAGAGGCCCGGGCACCTCCAAGGAAGACAAGGCGAGCCAGGTCGTGGCTTCCTGGACCGCATCGAGGATGTTGTCCTGGCGGCGCGTGTAGTCCAGGAAGAGCGTCTTGTCGACGACCATGAACCAAGCGACCGGCAGATGGTTGCGGATGTGGCGTTTGACTTTGTCGGCCTCGGCCTCGAGGTTGTCGATCTCGCCGGTCAGGACGCGAAATCCCTTGTCCGGGCGTTTGGTGATGGCGTGCTTGAGGGCTTCGCTCAAAAGGGACATGCCCCAGGCAACGGGCCGGTAATGCTCGAGCAGGCCTGTCAGGTATGTTTGGCGGCGTGGCGAAAGGAAATGCAGCGCAGGGGGCAACATGGGAAACTCCTTGGCAGGGGCGCGCAGCCCCGGTCCCTGAAAATGCCAAAAAAAGGCCATGTTGCAAAGCGGTTCTATTCCCAGCCGGATTCTTGGGAACGGCCCATGAGGCTAGGCGCAAAGGATCGGCGCCGCACGGGGAAGCTCCCGGCCGCGGACGGGAAGCGGCCCGGATGACTCTCCATCCCGCCGTGGTTCCCGTCCCATCGCGTCCTCCCGGCGACGATGGCTGGACCAGGCCCTAGCCCAGCTGCACGAAATTGGCCGCCGCCGGACTTAATGCCCCACGACGCCAGCACAAATGCATGCGGACGTCTTCCATGTCGCTGTTCAGGAGCTTTTTGTAGACCACGTCGGCCGGGCGACAGGTCGGAATATTGTAGACCATCGCCACCCCCAGCTTCGCTTCCACCAAAGCCACCGCGCAGGGCACGCTGTCGGCGCATTCCCGTATGGCCGGAGTAAAGTCGGCCTTCTGGCACGCCTGGATCATCCTGCGTTGCAGGTTGTGCGCCGGGTGGTCGGTGGCCACGACAAAAGGCTGATGCATCGCCTGGGCAAGGGTGACCGTGCGGCAAGACGCCAGGGCATTGGAGCGATGGACGGCCAAGACCATCGATGGGCTGGCGATCGGGCACGAGTCAAAGGCTTCGTCTGTCACGTCCCCGTCGCTGCAGATCAAATCCAGCGAATCCGAATGCAACTTGTCCAGAAGATCACCAATGAGCATCTCCCGCAGCACCAGCTCGACATGCGGAAACCGCTCATGAAACAGGCGGATCATGCGCTTGAGATCACACAGGATCGCTGTCGTTACAAAGCCGATGGTCAAACGGCCTTGTTCGCCCTGTGCGGCCCGTCTGGCGGCCTGGCAGGCCAGTTCCATCTGCTCCTGCATGCGAATGGCCTCTTTATAAAAAGCGCGCCCCGCAGCTGTAAGCCCTACTGTTCGTGTCGTTCGCTCGAACAAGACAACGCCAAGGCTCTGCTCAAGTTGTTTTATAGTGTGCGTTAATGACGGCTGCGTTATATGGAGTTCATTTGCCGCGCGGTTAAAATGCAGCTGCCGCGCAACGGCTATGAAACAGCGCAGTTGACGAAAGTCAAACATAGCGACCTCCGCGACTTCATGTTTTATGTGCTTTTTTTCACAATTAAATAGACAGAAATTCCCCTCGTAAAACCGCTTCCTCCCCACAGCCCCCGGGAAAGAGCCTCCGGCCAACCGCGCATCCCGCAAGAACCAAGGCTTCAGCCATACGCCCGGGGAAAAGAACACACAAGGCGACAGCCCCGTTCGCTGGCGTGGCCCTGTTGCCGCGTGCCGGGGCGGACACGGGAGGACGCGCGCCCGCCCCGAGGCGCGTCCGGCGTTGGCGAAGAAGCCGGAAAGAAACCCTCGTCACAGCGCGACGCGGCAAGGCGGCTCCTGCGGTTGCGGCTGGCGTTAACATCGGCCCGGACGCGATGCGCCTCTTTGAATGTCCATACTCCTGCCCCCCCCGAAAGATGGTTGCACTTTGGCAAAGGTGCGCTCGCCGGCAATTCATAAATTGAATCTATCAATGACAATAAAACAATTAATAATGCTCGTGAATAAATCACTACCACACAAAGTATAGGACTGCAACAAACAATTCATGCTAGCACTTTTACACCAATGGCTAAGGACAAACCTGGACAGTGTGCGTTTCTTTAGAAGCATCCGTGCGTACAAGACGTCACTTTCATCACGAAATCACGAGAGCAACCTGCACATTGGCTTTCGCCATGGAGGCATCAGCAAGGATGAAAACAGTCATTGTTTACAAGTGGGCCAGGGATGCCAAGGACGCGGCCGTCAGAAACGACGGATCCGTGGATTGGCGCAACGCGAAGATGAGCCCCGGCGAGGACGATTTCGCCGCGCTCGAGGCCGCCAAGGCCATTGCGGACGGGGGAGAGATCATCGGCCTGACCATCGGCGACGGCGACGCCAGCTGGGTGCTGGCCCGCGGCGTGAAGGAGGCCGTCTCGATCGCCGACGCGCCCAACCTCGTCGACAATGCGGCCACGGCGGCGGTCATTGCCGCCACCGTCAGAAAGATCGGCGACGTGGACATCGTCACGATCGGCGACTCCGAGGAATACGCCGGCGTCCCGGCGGCCCTCGCCGGACTGCTGGGCTGGCCGGCCGTCGCCCACGTCGACAGCGCCGAAGCCGTCGACGGGCGCGTGCGCATCACCCGCAAGCTGGGCAAGGACGTGGAGACCGTAAGCCTTGCCGCTCCAGCCGTCGTCGCGGTCAGCGCCGCCTCCCCCGAGAAAAAAGTCCCCGGCATGAAGGAGCAGCTGATGGCCCGCAAGCGGCCCGTCAGCAAGCTGACCCTCGCCGACATCGGGGCCGGTGGAGCCGAGGCGGTTTCGAGCCGGGCCACCAGATTGCCCGAAACCACCGCCGCCCGTCTCTTCGAGGGCGCGCCTCCCGCGGCGGCCGCGCAGCTCGTCGAAGCCCTGCGGGGCGAAGGGGTGTTGTGAGCATGATGGGCACTTACGCGGACAGCGAGAAAGGAGAGGCCAAATGAGCCAGGCATGGATCATCGTGACGGAGGAAAAGCAGACGCCCGCCCTGGTGGCCATGGCCAAGGGACTGGGCGGGAAGGTCATCGCGGCCGTTATCGGACCGCGCGCCCTGGCCGAGGCCGCCGCGGCCGCCGGCCCCGACGCGGTGAAGTGGGTCGAGACGGAACAGGGGCGTCCGGCCGAAGCCTACGCCGGCCCGGTCGCCCGTCTGATCGCGGCCGACGCGCCCGGGGCGGTCGTCGCCAGCGCTTCCGCCGCGGGACGCGTCCTTGCCGGCGCGACAGCGGTGAAGCTCGGCGCGGCCATGATCCCGCGCGGCCTGAAGCTGTCAGCCGCTGGCGAGACCACCCTTTTGGAGCGCGCGGACCTGGACGGCCGGGTCATCGAGACGATCGCGTCCGCCGGGCCCGTGGTCACCTTCTATGCCGGAGGCGATGTCGAGCGGACGCCCTGCTCCCCGGCTCCCATCGAGACGGTCGCCGCCGATGGCGTCGCCGACATCAGGCTCGAGAAGACCGAACCGGCCGCCGGCGCCGATGCGGGCATCACCAAGGCCAGCGTGGTCGTCTCGGTCGGACGCGGTCTGAAGAAAAAGGACGACCTGACGCTCATCCAGGGCCTCGCCACGGCCCTCGGCGCCGAAATCGGCTGCAGCATGCCCGTCGCCGACGACCTGGGCTGGGTCGAAAAGGAGCGCTATGTGGGCCGGTCCGGCCAGCATATCACGCCCCGGCTCTACATCGCCGTCGGCATCCAGGGAGCCCCGCAACACCTGGAAGGCATCCGGGGGACCAAGGTCGTCGTCGGCATCAACAACGACCCCGACGCGCCGATCTTCAAGGCCGCCGACTTCGGCATCGTGGGCGATCTCTACGAGGTCGTCCCCGCCCTGCGGGCGGCCCTTGGCAAATAACGTCCGGTCAACCCAAGCCAGGAGGAGAAGTGACATGGCTGAAGAGTTCGATTCCCACTACGACGTCATCGTGATCGGCGGCGGCGGCTCGGGCCTGTCGGCCGCCGTGCAGGCCGCCAAAAACGGCCTGACCTGCGCCGTGCTCGAAAAGGAAGAGCAACTCGGCGGCAGCTCGGCCTTTGCCGAGGGCCACGCGGCCTTCGAGTCCGACGAACAGAAAAAACGCGGCATCACGGTCACCAAGCAAGAAGCCTACACGGCCTACATCGACTACTCGCACTGGCGCTGCGATTCGGCGCTGGTAAACCGCTTCGTCGAGAACGCCGCCACCACCATCACGAAAATGCGTGACGAGGTGGGAGCCGTCTATGAGGACGTCACCATCACCGCGCCCGAGCAGCCCGGCGAACTCGTCACCTGGCACCTGCCCGAAGGCGAGGTCGCGCATCTGCTCGAGCTGCTCGAAGCGGACGCCCGCCGCCGCGGCGTCGACATCTTCCTGTCCACCCCCGCGACCAGGATCCTGCGGGGCGAGGACGGCAAGATCAAGGGCGTGGTCGCCAAGGACGCCGACGGCGAGACCGTCAGGCTCGGGGCCAGGGCCGTCGTGGTCGGCTCCGGCGGCTACGCCGCCAATCCCGCGCTGATCAACAAGTACGGCAAGTTCAAGATCGGCGAGCACGTCATCAATGCCGGCGGGAAAGGGAACACCGGCGACGGCCTCAAGATGATGCAGGAGGTCGGCGCCGTCGAGAACTCCAATATCGGCACCATGGTGTTCTTTCCTCTGATGCGTGACAAAACCGTCACCAGCCATGTCAACAACGCCGGCATGCAGCCCTCGTTATGGGTCGACAAGCACGGCCGGCGTTTCACCAACGAGACCGTGGGGCTCAACTTCGGCAATGCCGGCGACCTCATGGTGGGCCTGCCGGACGCGATGTTCTGGTGCATCCTCGATCAGGACTTCATCGACAGGCTGGTCAACAAGGGCAACTTTGTCGGTCTCGGCATCTACGTCCGCAACTACGAAAAACTGATCCATCTGCCCGGGGAACTTGAGGCTGACGCCGCAAACGACAGCTGCACCAACGTCTACAAGGGAGAGACCCTCGAGGCGCTGGCCGGCAAGATCGGTGTCGCTCCAGAGGTGCTGCGCTCGGAAGTCGGGGAGTACAACGGCTACGTCAGTGCCGGCGAGGACAAGAAGTACCGCAAGGACCCGAAGTATCTCTTTCCCTGCAATCGTGGCCCCTTTTACGCCATCAAGATGGAACCCGGCATCATGGTCAGCGTCGGCGCCATCAAGATCAATGAATACATGCAGGTCCTCGACGCCAATGGTGGGGTCATTCCAGGCCTCTACAGCGTCGGTTGCGACGCGGGCGGCCTGTTCGGCGAAAGCTACCAACTGACGATTCCGGGCTCGGCCAACGGCTTCGCCCTGACATCGGGCTGGCTGTCGGCCGACGACATCGCCGAGAAAGTCAACGCCGGCGCGCTCTGATTCCGTATGCGTTTGAAAGCCGGGCCGCGCGAAACCGGGCGGCCCGGCCCACCCGTTTCAATGACGGTTTTGGGGGAGAGAAACCTGATGGCTGAAGAAGCACTCGAGGTCGATGCCGACGTCATCGTGATCGGCGGCGGCGTGGCCGGCACCGTCTGCGCCCACCAACTGGCGCAAGCGGGCAAGCAAGTCATTTTGATCGAACGCGGCGGGCAGCCCGGCGCAAAAAACCTCTCGGGAGGGATCTTCTACTGCCGGGTGATGGAACAGGTCTTCCCGGATTTTGTCGGGGAGGCCCCGGTGGAGCGCCGCATCACGCGCAATGTGCTCTCCTTCCTCAACCCGACGTCGCACTTCAATGTCGACTACTGGGACCAGCGCCTGGGCGATCCCGTCAACGCGGTGACAGTGCTGCGCGCCAAGCTGGACGCCTGGTTGGCCGAGCAATGCGAGAATGCCGGCGTCATGGTGATGCCGGGCATCCGGGTCGACAGCCTGCTGTTCGAGAACGGGCAGGTGGTCGGCGTCAAGGCCGGCGAGGACGAACTCCACGCCCATGTGGTGGTCGCCGCCGACGGCGTCAATTCGTTTATCGCCCAGCAGGCCGGCATCCGCGCCAAGGAGCCGGCCCAGAACCTGGCCGTCGGCGTCAAAAGCGTGATCGGCCTGCCCGTCAAAGTCATCGAGGACCGCTTCAACGTCACCGGCAACGACGGGGTCGCCTACGCCCTCGTCGGCGACTGCACCAAGACGGCGGCGGGCGGCGGCTTTCTCTACACCAACAAGGAGTCGATCAGCGTCGGCGTGGTGCTGCGCCTCGACGACCTGGAGGCCAAGGGGCTCACGTCGAGCGAGGTGCACGACAATTTTCTGGGCCACCCGGCCATCGCGCCGCTTTTGCGCGACGGTGAGCTGCTGGAATACGGCTGCCACCTGACGATCGAAAACGGCCCGGCCATGACCTCCCACGACCTCGCCCGGCCGGGGTTCCTCATCATCGGCGACGCCGCCGGCTTCACGCTCAACACCGGCCTGACCATCCGCGGCATGGACCTGGCCGCCGGCTCCGGCATCGCCGCCGCCAAGACCATCGTCAAGGCGCTTAAGCGCGGCAGCTACGGCCAGCAGGACATGGACGACTATCGCAAGCAGCTCGACGCCACGTTCGTGGGCGCCGACATGAAGACCTACGCCAAGGCGCCAAACGTCCTCGAAGTGCCGCGCATGTACCAGGACTACGGCCTGCTGCTCACCGACATCTTCCACGACATCTACAGCTGCGACACCACGCCCCGCAAACACATCGCGGCCACGGCGACAAGCGCGTTCAAGCGCTCGAAGATCAAGCTGCTTACGGCCCTCGGGGACATGCTCAAGGCCGTCAGGGCGCTTTAGGGAGAAAGGACATGACGATCTTTGGAGATGTCACGCAACGTCTGGCGGGCAACACGTACGTCGTCGACGAGCACTCGCACATAGAAGTCAACCAGGAAATCGCCCGAAAGACCGGCACGGGGAAATTGCTGGTCCGGGTGTGCCCCGCCCACGTCTATTCCGAAAACGAGGACGGCACCATCGGCGTTTTGTTCGCGGCCTGCCTGGAATGCGGCACCTGCCGCGCCCTGGCCAGCCCCGGCGCGCTCACTTGGCATTACCCGAACGGCGGGTTCGGCATCGCCTTCCGCGAAGGCTGAGGCGGCATGCCGGCAAGGGGGGCGGACGGCACAGCTTGCAGGCGCATGGCGCTTTGGATTCCGCTTCGAAGTCGGAATGCCGCCGGATCAGGGGACCATTGCGGCAACAAGCCTGTCGTGTGGGAAGCGGAGGACGGCTTGTTCCCTATTGCGGAAAAACACTGGAGGGATATTTATGAAACGGGCATGTTTTCTTTTTCTTGTGGTGTATTCCTTATCGTGCGGCTTGGCGTTTGCCAGCACCGGGCACTATGTCAACGGCGTCGAAGGGATCAAAGCGGCCACATTGCCTCCCGAAGGTTTTTACGTCAGAGAGTATTCCGTCTATTACAACGCGCCGGAGTACCGGGACAAGAACAATAAAATTGTCAACAACGACTTCAAGCTCAATGTTTATTGCCAGGTCACGCGTCTCATATACTCATCGAATATTTCGGTGCTTGGAGGCAATCTCCTCTTCGATGCCGTCGTGCCTTTTCAATATACCGACAGCTCCTTCAAAACAGGGCAATCCTCCCCGCGCACCAGTGAGGACATGTTCGGCCTGGGCGACATCCTGATTGAACCCCTGCTTCTCAGTTGGCATGGGGACAGGTATGACGCCGCCATTGGAGCGGGCCTGTACATCCCGACCGGTTATTTCAGCAAGAATCATCCGGCTAGTCCCGGCAAGGGGTTTTACACGGTGATGTTCACTGCGGGCGCAACCGTTTATTTCGACACGGAAAGGACCTGGAGCGCGTCCATCCTGTCCCGGTACGAAGTGAACACGGAGCAAAACGAAACGAACATTACCCCTGGAAATGATTTCCATTTCGAATGGGGTGTCGGAAAAACCTTCAACAAGACCATGACGGTCGGCGCCGCGGGCTACTGCTCCTGGCAAACGACCGATGACAGCGGCAGCGGCGCAACGGATGATCGCACGACGATCTATGGCATCGGGCCGGAAGTCGCCTTTGACATTCCGGCGTACACCACTTCCGTTTCCCTGCGCTTCTTAAAAGAATTCTCCGGACAAAACAGTTCGCAGGGAAGCATTGGCACGCTGACGCTGACGAAGCGGTTCTAAGAATTTTATCCAGCCGGGGCATCCCGACCCGATCCCTTGGGGAAAGGGGCCGGGGATACGACGTCGCGCCCCTCCCCTGTCGCGCCACAGCCTTGGAGCGAGCAAAGGGACCTGGGACGTCAAATGAAATGGGCTGTCGCTTGATGCGACAGCCCATTTCATTTGACGGCGCCCGGGGCCGGAGCCGAGCCGGCACGTCGAGAAAAGAATCCGTCCGGTTTTGTCATATTTGTCATCGCACCGTAATTTGACTTGACGGCAGCCGCATCGCGGGGCAGAAATTGTCCGACAAAAATTGTCGGACATTCTTTGCGGTTTCCCCTCGGCGACCAAGCGGAGAGCGGCTTTTTTGACTTTTGGATTTGGAAAAAACATGGTGACCAACGACAAAATCATTCCTCTCCGCCATTACGGACGGTGGGTTTCCGGCATTCTTCTGATAGGCCTGATGGGACTTATCGTGAACGCTTTCATCGTGGGCCAAATCGACTGGTCCGTGGTGGAGGAGTTCTTTTTTTCGACCGCGCTTCTCAAGGGACTGGCAAACACCATCCTCATCACGGCCTGCTCCATGCTCATGGGTATGGCGCTGGGCGTGATCTTCGCCATCATGCGCCTTTCCCAAAACCCCGTTTCCCGCATGTTTTCAGGATGGTACATCTGGCTGTTCCGGGGGGCCCCCGTCTATTTGCAGCTGCTGATCTGGTTCAATCTGGCGCTCATCTTTCCCGTGGTGAATCTGGGCTTCGCGCAATACCGCATGGTGGACGTGATGACGCCCTTCATGGCCGCCCTGCTCGGGCTGGGCCTTAACGAGGGCGCGTATCTGACGGAAATCGTGCGCGGCGGCATCCTCTCCGTCGACAAGGGCCAGATAGACGCCGCCACGTCCCTCGGCATGACCCGTCTTATGGCCATGCGCCGCATCGTCCTGCCGCAGGCCATGCGCGTTATCGTGCCGCCCATCGGCAACGAATTCATCGGCCTGCTCAAAACGTCCTCCATGGCCAGCGCCATCGCCTACACCGAGCTGTTGCACAAGGCCCAGATCATCTATTTCGTCAATGCCAAGGTCATGGAGCTGCTTATCGTCGCCACCGGCTGGTATCTGATTGTCGTGACCATCCTCAGCGTCGTGCAGGTCGGTATCGAGCGGCGCTTCGCCCGCGGCCATGCCTTTGCCACCCAACGCGGTTTCCTGGAGACCCTCCGGGAAAACACCTTCGGCAAAAGACAACGGTGCGGAGCCTAGCCATGCGACAGGATGTCCCCATGTTGCATACGGTCAACGTCCATAAGTCGTACGGCGACCACGAAATCCTCAAAGGCATCAACATCGACGTGGAAAAAGGCGAAGTGCTGTGCCTGCTCGGCCCCTCGGGCTCCGGAAAAAGCACCTTCCTGCGCTGCATCAATCATCTGGAAACGATCAATGCCGGGCGCATCTACGTCGACGGATCGCTGATCGGATTCAATGAACGCAAGGGGCGGCTGTACGAGCAGAGCGAAAAAGAGCTCTGCAAAATACGCACACGCATCGGCATGGTTTTCCAGAACTTCAACCTGTTCCCGCATATGACTGTCCTGGAAAACATCATCGAGGGCCCCGTCACCGTCAAAAAGGAAGATCCCCGCAAAATGCGGCAGCGCGCCTATGCGCTCCTGACGCAGGTCGGGCTGCGGGATTGGGCGGATCGTTTTCCCAAACAACTTTCCGGCGGACAGCAGCAACGCGTGGCCATTGCCCGGTCGTTGGCCATGGAGCCCGAGCTGATGCTCTTTGACGAACCGACGAGCGCACTGGACCCCGAGCTTGTGGGCGAGGTGCTTACCGTTATGCGCGACCTGGCCGAAAGCGGCATGACCATGGTCATCGTGACCCACGAAATGGAGTTCGCGAAAAACGTGGCCCATAAGGTGGCGCTTATGGACCACGGCCGCGTGGTGGAAGAGGGAACTCCGTCGGAGGTTTTTGAAAACCCCCGACACGAGCGCACCAAGGCGTTCCTTGGAGCGATCGCATAGGCTGTTGCGGTTTTTTTACGCGGGTTGCCGTCTGCCAAGCGCGGCATGAATCATTTGGAGGAAAAGACGTTGCTGAAAAGAAAGCTCGCCTCGTTGTTGTGTGGTTTTGCCCTGCTGTTCTCCGGAACGGCCTTTGCCGCATCGCTGCACGACATGTTGCCCGATTCCATCCAGAAAAGCGGAAAGATCATCATCGGCGTCAACGGCATATTCCCCCCCATGGAATTCAAGGCCCCCGGCTCCGACACCCTGGACGGCATCGACGTGGAACTGGCCCAGGCCATTGCCAAGGAATTGGGCATCAAGATCGAATTTGACGACCAGAATTTCGACCAGTTGATCAATTCCATCAACACCAAGCGCGTGGACATGGTCCTTTCCGGCATGTCCGACAGCGCGGAACGTCGCAAGTCCCTGGACTTCATCGACTACTTCAACTCCGGCACCCAATGTTTCACCACCAAGGCGCTGGCCGGAAAAATCAAGAACCTGGAAGACCTGAGCGGCAAGACCCTGGCGGTGTCCGCCTCCACGGACTACCTGACCACCATGCAGAAGTGGAACAAGGAAAACCTGCTCGACAAGGGCAAGCCCGGCATCAACATCATGGCGGTGGATTCCGCGGCCTCCGCGCGCATGCAGATGCTGCAGGGCCGGGCCCAGGCTTCCGCCCTCAGCCCCGAGGCCCTGGGCTGGGCCAATGTGCAGCAAAAGGGCGCCTTCGTGGCCGTGGGGCCGCTGCTGGAATCCAATCCTTACGGCATCGCCTTCAGCAAGGACAACGCCAAGCTCCGCGATGCGGTGTACGCGGCCTTGCAAAAGGTTTTCGCCGACGGCACCTACAGTAAGATCCTCAAGAAATGGGGAGCTGAAACCGGCGCGCTGCCGCGTCCCCTCATCAATGGCAAAGCCGTGAACTAGGGTCCCGGCCATCGCGAAAAGAAGCCACTCCCCGAGGGGGGAGTGGCTCCTCTTTGTCCTGGCCTCCCAGGCATGACGCACATGATCACTCTCGGCATACTCACCCTGGGGCAGGCGCCCCGCACGGATATCGAACCCACGTTTCGCGCCATCCTGGGGGATCGCATCGCCTTCAGGCAACGCGGCGCCCTGGACGGCCTGGGCGCTGGCGAGTGCGCGCGGCTGGTCCCGGAGGATGGAGAATCCGGCATCGAGACCTGCCTGCGCAAGCAGGATGGGGTCGTAAGGGGCGTGCTTGTCGCCAAGCGTCTTCTGCTGCCCCGCCTTATCGCCGCCGGACGGAAGCTGGAAGCGGAGTGCGACGCCCTTCTGCTGCTTTGCTCAGGGCGGTTTCCGGAGCTCAAGCGGGCCATCCCCAGGCTTATCGAACCGATAACGGTCATCCGGTCCGTGGTCGCCGCCCTGGCGGGCCACGGGCATCTGTGCGTCATCGGCCCGGCGTCAGACATGGAAGCGGCGCCGGCGCAGTGGCGCTCCTCTGCGGCGCGGGTTTCCACGGCGGCGGCTTCGCCCTACGGCGGGCGGGAGGCCCTTGTCCGGGCGGCGTTGCGCGCGCGGGAGGCGGGCGCGGACTATGTTTTACTCGACGACATGGGGTTTACGGAGCTGCAGCGCCGGACGGTGCGCGACACGTCCGGACTGCCGACCCTGAGCGCCACGAGCATTACGGCGCGCATTCTCCAGGAACTCGTATGAGCCGGCGCTCCAGCCCAGGATGGCCTTTTCCTGGCGCCGCCGGATGCGGAAAAGAGGAAGCAGTGAACGGCGATATCACCATTGCGCACGCGGCCAGCCTCGCGCGGGTTACGGATGCGAAGCGCCCCAGGGCGGGCCGGGGGCAAGGGGAACTGAACATCATCCACGACGGCGCGCTGGCCATTCGCGGCGGCGTCATCGTGGCCGTGGGCGATTCGCGGGAGGTGCTGCGCGCCTACGGGGACGACGCCCCGGTGCTGGACGCCTCCGGCAAAACGGTGCTGCCCGGACTTGTGGAATGCCATTCGCACCCCATTTTCGCGGGCAACCGGCACTGGGAGTACGTGCGCCGGCTCGAAGGCGCCGACGGCAGGGAGATTCGCGCCGAGGGCGGCGGCATCTGGTCCACCATCGTCAAGACGCGCCAGGCCGGCGACGACGAGCTTTTGCGCAACGTCGCCCGGGCCTTTGAGCGGATCGCGGCGGGAGGAGTGACCACCCTTGAAGTCAAGTCCGGCTACGGCCTTGATACGCGTGGGGAGCTGCGCCTGCTGCGCCTGCTGCATCAGGCCGCCTCGCATACGGCCATGGATATCGTCTGCACGTTTCTCGGCGCGCATATCGCGCCCCAGGATGGACGGAGCGCGGAAGAATACGTCGCTGTCGTCAAAAACGAGATGCTCCCGGCGGTGCTTGCCCAAGGCATTGCCCAGTCGCAGGACCTTTCGTGTGAAAATGGCGACTTCTCAGCCGAGCAGGCCAGAGAACTGATTGATATTTCGACCTCTTTGGGATTACCTGTCCGCGTCCACGCGGATGCGTCCTCCGATTCGCGGGGATGGCGCACGGCGGTCGCGGGGGGGGCGCTTTCCGCCGACCACCTCACCTATACGCCGGATGCCGAGATCAACGCCGTGGGCGCCACCACGACCGTCGCCGTGCTCTTGCCGGTGGCGGAACAGTTTTATCTTGACGCGCAAAAAGCCAACGCAAGGCTTTTTATCAAAAACAACGTGCCTGTCGCCGTGGCCACGGATTATTGTTCGTCGTTTCAGGCCACGTCGTTGCCCTTGACCATTGCGCTGGCCTGCTCGTGGTTCAGGCTGACCCCGGCCGAGGCCATTGTCGGCGCGACCCTCAACGCCGCCTACGCCTTGGGGAAGAGCCACGACCGGGGTTCCCTGGATGTGGGCAAGCGCGGCGATGTGACCATTTTCGATTGCGAACATCCGGGCCAGCTGGCTACGGCCATCGGCGCCCCGCTTGTGGACGTGTCCCTTTCCCGGGGCCGCGTCGTTTGGGAAGCGGGAAAATAACGTCCAGGAAGAGTCATGACGATCCGAGAGACCGAAGGGGCGAAGTCCAGCAGCGTGGCCATGATTGCGGAGACATTGCGGCGCGCCATTTTCGACGGGACCTTTCTGCCCGGCGACCAGCTCAAGGAGATGACGCTGTCGCATTCGCTCGGCGTTTCCCGCAGTTCGGTGCGGGAGGCCCTGCGCATCCTGGCGACCGAAGAGCTTGTGGCGCACCTGCCGAACAAGGGGGCGTCCGTGCGCAAGCTTACGCTCGAGGAAATCGACGATATCTTCCTGACGCGTCAGATTCTGGAGATAAGGGCCTGCGAATGCATCCCCACGGCGCCCGAGCGCCTGTTGCGCGCCCTGGAGGAGAGCACGGTCGCCTACGAAGCCCAGGCCAACCTCGATGATCCGGTCGCCATAGCCAATGCCCATATCAACTATCACAAGGCGCTGGTCGGGCTTACGGGCAGTTTGAAACTTGCCGAGCTGGAAGAAAGCCTGATGCGGACCTTGCAAGTCATTATCGCCTGCATCGAAAACGACCGGGACGACACGCAAAACGAAATCGCCAATCACCGCGCGATGACGCGGATGGTCATGGCCGGCGACGTACAGGGCGCTAAAAAGTGGGTGGAGGACTACATCCCCAACGGGAAAAATTTCGTCGTCAGGCACATCCTTTCGCAAAAAAGCACCCTCCGCCTGCGGCGCTGACCCGGCGCTTTTTCGAAGAATCCCACCATATCTGCAATTGACTTACAGGCCCGAGGCGCCAAACTGGCGCCGCCGCCGCGCGGGCTTTTCTCTTGTCCATCCGGACCAACCGCCTGGCCCCCCCGTACAGGACCCTTTACCCATTCCTGCGAGGCCGCCAAGGGTGGAGGAAGAATTCGTACCCGACCGTAGCGGCCCACCAGATGCAACCGGGTCATCGCCATCGGGTCTTATCGTGGAGGCTGCGCTTAGAATTTTCGCCGGCCTTGTACTTGTCGAACTCGAACCACCCCCGAACCGTCCCGTCACCGCGCCTCTTTGCCGTCAATGCGAAGACTGCCGCAAGGGCAAAGACGACGACCATACCAAGGGCAATGCCTATGATCCATTCCATGGGATGGCGGTAGCAGTCTGGCCGGAGCTTGTCATCCCGCCGCATGGAGCGCCCATCTCCCGGGTCATGGCGTCCGGGCCGGGCAACGTGTCACGAGTCGGTCTCTCGTTTTCCTTGTGGGTGGATATGGCGCGAGGCGCAAAGTCGACAATTCTCAACTTTCGGAGTGGGTCCATTTTTGTGGACAGATACCGCCCCAAACCTGGCGGCTCTGGCGGGCGCGGAGCGTGGTTCTACGGCGTGCGGCCGGTTCGGCTCTTTCCACTCGTTGTTCCCGTATGAACTCCGGAAACGTCGTCAAAAATATATCCGCAAGTGCCGCCGCATCGGGTCACGTCGTCGATATCCTTCTGGTCGAGGGGAAAGACCCGGCAGGCTTTGGGCCGGCATTTGCCATACACGCGGCACAATTGGTCTTTTGTCAGCATCGGGCAAGCTATCGTGAAATGGCAACAGGTGCCGCACTGGTGGCAGTCACCCTGACGGTTGCGCAGTTGTCGGGCCACATACCCCTGGCGGAAATGGACCGCGAACAGTCGCCTGAGTTTGCCGACAAAAATTCGGGTTTCGTGTCTGAACGTTGCCATTATCGTTCCTCGAGACTTATAAATAATGCAAATTTTGCCATCCGCAGTGTGGGCCACGGCTTTTCCCGTTTCTCTATTTTTGAGCATGACAGTGCGTAGCATTTTTAGGGAAGCGGGGACAAGGCGGCGCGACAAAGTGAACCAGCCGTCGGAAGTTCACAGAGGCGTAGCGACGCGACCGCCCGGAACCGCGTTGATTGACTTGGTCCGGGCTCCGTGCCATGAAATGTGGTAACTCCGGGAAATGGTGGTGTTATGAGCAAGACCGAAGGCCTCTGGAATGCGCTGAGTTCGTTTTTCATCAAGCACTCGATGACCATCTTCGTCATCGCCACGGTCATCTGCCTGGTGCTCATCGGCTATCTGACCAACCACCTCAAGCCCTATGTCGTCGGGGCCTGGGTGGTGGTCGGCATTCTGACGTCGCTGCTTTTTTCCGGCGTGGCCCTGGTGGTGGTCCTGGCCGTGGCGGCGGTGCAAAAGGCCAGACACCTGCGGCTGATTACCTACGAACCCAACGGCGCAAGCACCTTGCGCGCCAGCTTCGAGAACGAGAAAGTCCGCCTTGGCGACTTTTACTCCCCCTACCTCGTTCCCAACGAGGGCAAGACGTTTACCCACTGCGAGATCCAGGGCCCGGGCGGCCTGTTGTTCCGGGGCACAAGCCGCCTGGAACGCTGCCGCTTCACCCTGTGCGACGTCATCGTGGTCAACGAGGGCGACAAGGTCAACACGGCGGCCCACTTCGTGGACGGGACGTTTACCGATTGCCACTTCGTCAATGTGGCCCTCTACCTGACCCAGGAGACAGCTGCGGCCCTTTTCAAATCCCACAAGGACGCGACCGGCGAAGAGATGGTGATGTTCTGCTTCAGGCAGGGATAGGCGCGGCGTCCACGGCCAGCATGAGGCTGACCGCCACGATGACCAGGATGGAAAAGACGTAGACAGCCCTGGCCTGACGCCTGTCGTCGCCCGCGCCGAAGCGGGCCAGACCGAACCAGACCAGGGAAAGCGCCGTGGCCAGCGCGAAAAACCGCATCCCGGCATACCCGCATACGGTCAGCAGCTGGGCCTCCACCATGAAGACCAGGATATGGCCGGCGATATGCCGCTTGGTGGTGGCGATGTCGCAAGCGACCGGCAGCACGGGGATGCCGGCGGCGCGGTAGTCGTCGTAACGGCTTATGGCGATGGCGTAGGAGTGCGGCATCTGCCAGGAACAAAAAAGCGCCAACACGAGCAGCGCGCCGAGGTCGAAACGCTGGCTCACGGCGCAGTAGGCGGCAAGCGGCGGCGTCGCGCCGGCCAGGCTCCCGACCAGGGTGCTCAACGGCGAGATGCGCTTGAGGGCCAGACTGTAGGCCCCGACGTAGACGGCGAATCCCAGAACCGTAAGCCCCGTGGCCAGGGCGTTGGTCCCGACCCACAGGACGGCCAGCCCGGCCGCGCCAAGCACCCCGGCATAGACCATGGCGGCCCGGCCCGACATGGCCCCGATGGCCAGGGCCCGATTCCAGGTCCTGGCCATCTTGCGGTCGATTTCCCGGTCGATGACGTTATTGACGACGCAGGCCGAGGCCACGACCAGGGCGACGCCGGCCAGGACGGCCAGCAACAATCCCGACTCCAGATGCCCTCTCGCGGCCAGGCCGAATCCGCCGAACGCTGAGATCAGGTTGGCGACGACGATCCAGGGCTTGGCAACCAGCACATACCGCCGCAGCCGGCCGTATGGCCTTACATACGGGAGTGCAGGCTGTACATGATCCATAACGATCCACCGATGAAAAGGAACATGATGAAGAAGGTGAACAGCAGCGACAGCATGTTCCAGTACATGCCCGAGGATCTGTCCAGGTGGAGGAAGTAGTGCAGGTGGACGACGATCTGGATCACGGCGGCGGCGTAGAGACACGCCAACGTGGCACCATGCGGCAAGGCGCCGGTCATGACCAGGGCAAAGGGGATGACGGTCAGGACCAGGGAGAGGACAAAGCCCAGGGTGTAGGTCCGAAAGGAACCGCTGCCGGCCCGGACGTCATTGTCGCCGGAGGCGTGCGTCTGGCTCATGACATGACCCCCATCAGGTAGACGACGGTGAAAAGCCCGATCCAGATGATGTCCAGGAAGTGCCAGAACATCCCCAGGCGGGCCAGACGGGAACGCACGGGCACGGTGAGGCCCTTGGTCAGGATCTGCCCCATCATGACGGCCAGCCACAGCAACCCCACGGTCACGTGGGCGCCGTGGGTGCCGACCAGCGTGAAAAAGGCCGAAAGAAACCCGCTGCGCTGCGGTCCGGCCCCGGCCAGGATCAGCCTGTGGAATTCGCCCAGTTCCATGACGATAAAGCCCAGTCCCAGCAGGAAGGTCAGCGCCAATCCGGCCAGACCCAGGCCTTTTTTCCCGGCCCCAAGGGCCAGCGAGGCGTAGCCGAAAACCACGCTGCTCGTCAGCAGCAGCATGGTTTCGACGAAGACCTCGGGCAGGTGGAAGAGCTCCCTGGCCGAGGGACCGCCGGCCGTGTTGGGGGCCAACACCACGTACGTGGCGAAAAGCGCCGAAAACACGATCAGGTCGGTCATGAGATAGAGCCAGAAGCCCAGGGCGTGCAGGCCCGGGGCGTCGTGATCGGCGCCGTGTCCGACCGGCCCGGTCATGGTCGCTGTGTCCGTGGTCATCGTGTCACCTCGTAAAAGATCCCGGTAGGAAGCATGGTCCTTACGAACCCGCCGGCGCGGCCGCCATGGCTTGGCGGCGCTGGTTCTCGATGCGTTCGACCTCGGCGGCGGGGATGACGTAGTGGATGTCGTCATCGCCGGCCCGGGCGATCACGGCCACGACGATGCCGAGCAGGCCGGTCAGGGCCAGCCACCAGATGTGCCAGATCATGGCGAAGCCGAACAGAAAGGCGAGAATGCCGATGATAAAGCCGTATCCGGTGTTCTTCGGCATCTCGATGTCTTCATAATGGTCCGGCCGGGCATAGGCGATGCCCTTTTCCTTCATGTCCCAGAAGGCGTCGATGTCGTGCACCACGGGGATGGTGGCGAAGTTGTAGATGGCCGGCGGCGAGGACGTGGCCCACTCCAGGGTGCGGCCGTCCCAGGGATCGCCTGTCACGTCCAGATTGGCCTGGCGGTTTTTCAGGCTCACGACGAGTTGCATCAGCATGCAGCCGATGCCGCATAAAATGATCAGCGTGCCCACGGCCGCGATGATGAGCAGCGGTTGCCAGGCCGGGTTGTCATAGTGTTGCAGGCGCCGGGGCATGCCCATGAAACCCAGGATGTAAAGCGGCACAAAGGCCAGGTAGAAGCCGATCAACCAGCACCAGAAGGTGCGCTTGCCCCAGGTTTCGTCAAGGGTGAAGCCAAAGGCCTTGGGGAACCAGTAGACGTAGCCGGCCAGAAAGCCGAACAGCGTGCCCGGGATCAGCATGTTGTGGAAGTGGGCGATGAGAAACAGGCTGTTGTGGACCACGTAGTCGGCCGGCGGAATGGACATGAGGACGCCGGTGAGGCCGCCGAGCACGAAGGTCGTCAAAAAGCCGATGGTCCAGTACAGCGGCGTGGTCAGGCGTATTCGGCCTCGATACATCGTGAAAAGCCAGTTGAAGACCTTCACCCCTGTGGGGATGGCGATGAGCATGGTGGAGATGCCGAAAAAGATGTTGACGTTGACGCTCGCGCCCATGGTGAAGAAGTGGTGCACCCACACGGCGAACGACAGGAACATGATGGCGGCCGTGGCATAGACGAGCGAGGTGTAGCCGAAGATGCGCTTGCTCGAAAAGGTGGCCACGACTTCGGAAAAAACGCCGAAGGCCGGCAGGATGACGATGTACACCTCGGGATGGCCCCAGGTCCAAAAGAGGTTGGTATAGAGCATCATGTTGCCGCCGAAGCCGTTGGAGAAAAAGTGCATGCCCAGGTACCGGTCGAGCGCGACAAGGGCCAGGGCCACGGTCAGGACCGGGAAGGAGAAAATGAGCAGCACGTTAGTGAAGATCGACGTCCAGGTGAAAAGCGGCAGGCGCATGAGCCTCAGTCCCGGGGCGCGCATCATAAGGACGGTCACCAGGAAGTTGACGCCGGTCAGAACCGAACCCACGCCGGCGATCTGGAGGGACCACAACCAGTAATCGACGCCGGTGCCCGGGCTGAAAGCCCGTTCGGTCAGGGGCGCGTAGCCCGACCAGCCGGCCTTGGAAAACTCCCCCACCCCAAGCGAGACCATGACCAGCAAGGCCCCGGCCACGGTCAGCCACAGGCTCACCGCGTTCAGGAACGGAAAGGCCACGTCGCGGGCCCCGATCTGCTGCGGCACCACGATGTTCATCAGCCCGGTCAGAAAGGGCATGGCCATGAAAAGAATCATGATCGTGCCGTGGGCGCTGAAAATCTGGTTGAAGTGGTCGGGCGGCAGGAACCCCTGGGAGGCGCCCATGGCGATGGCCTGCTGGGAGCGCATCAGGATGGCGTCGGAAAAGCCCCGCAACAGCATGATCAGGGCCACGATGATGTACATCACGCCGATTCGCTTGTGATCGACGCTGGTGAGCCACTCCCGCCAAAGGTAGGGCCATTTCCTGAAGTAGGTGATGAGCCCGAGGATGAGCAGGCCAAGCAGCACGGAACCGACGACCGCCCCCATGACGATGGGGTCATGGTAAGGGATCGCGGCGAGAGTCAGTTTTCCAAGCATGTCAACGCTCCTGTGCGGCATCGGGCTGGCCGTGTCCGCCATGCCCCTGGGCGTGCATCATGATATCGCCGTAATGGGGGGCCATGGGCGCGGCCTTGTGCATCACGTATTCGAAAAGCCCCGGGGCGATCGAGGAAAAGAACTGGACGGGGACCTTCTCGCTTGGCTTTCGCAGGGCGTCGAGCCGAGCGATATCGAGCTTGTCAGGCGAAGCCTTGACCTTTTGCACCCAGGCCTCGAAGTCCTGCTGTGACAGGGCCCTGGCCGCAAACGTCATGGTCGAGAAACCGCGACCGCTGAATTGCTGGTTTTGCCCGGCGTACACGCCCTCGACATCGGCCATGAGGTGCAGCCGCGTCTGCATGCCGCCCATGGCGTAAATCTGGCTGCCAAGCTGGGGGATGAAAAAGGACGTCATGACCGTGTCCGAGGTGAGCCGAAAGCTCAGCGGCACCCGGGCCGGGAACACCAGCTCGTTGACCACGGCAATACCCTGCTCGGGGTAGATGAAAAGCCACTTCCAATCGAGGCTCACCACGTCGATGCGCAGCGGCGCGACCCCGACGTCGAGGGGGCGGTACGGGTCGAGGCGGTGGGTCTCGCGCCAGGTGATCACCGAGAGCACCAGCACGATGGCCAGGGGCACGAGCCAGACCACGGTTTCGATCCGGCCACTGTGGGTCCACTTGGGATCGTATTTCGCCTTGGGATTCGAGGCCCGGTACTTCAGCGGGAACCAGATGGCCATGACGATGACCGGCACGACGACCAGCAGCATCAGGACAAAGGCCACGATGATCAACCGCCGCTGCGAATCGCCAATGGGTCCCTTGGGATGGAGAAGGACCATCTCGCTGCAACCGGCAAGCGACGCCGCGATGCCAAGCAACGCCAGGGCAACGAGCGCGACGACCACACTTTTTTTCATGTGCCCCCCAATGTCTTGAAAAATCCAGACTTACTCAATTATCTACTTTTTCTCCAAGGGGTTGTCAACGCGCCGTGCATTTGATGCGTGGAAGCGGACGGCGTTTGGCCGTGCTTTGTGAACAGATGGGGGACGCGGTCGGATCTCAAGGCGTCCGGCCTGGACCTTGACGGCCAGGCCCCAGTCATGGGCGGAAAGATTCACCGGACGTCGCTGCTGGACGGGACAAATGTCAAGCTGGACGGTGCGTACGTGGGTTACCTGGACGGTAAGCCGGCCGGGGTCATCCAAAATCATAAACCGGCGAGAAGACCAATTTGAAAGCGACTGACCACGTGCTCTTAGAGTGACATAGGGAAGGTGTCTTTATAAGTCGGCATATTCGCCAGTGCCGTCAGACAGTTATGTTGCAGCCTCAAGTCCAGAGAACTATTTGTCTATGAAAATCGACAAGTTGTATCGCAGAACGAGGCTTCACAGGAAGGAGCGGTGAGAATAATTGTTAAAGAACTTTTTTATTTTTTGCGCTATACATGAAGGAAGTGCCGGACTCGGATGTGACACATGCCAACGGGCGGGGGATGATACATCATGAAAACTCTTCTGGTTTATCCAGTTTATCCAGACACCTTCTGGAGCTTCAAACATATTTTGCCGTTTATTTCCCGAAAAGCGGCCTTTCCGCCGCTGGGCCTGCTGACGGTCGCCGCCATGCTGCCGGCGCAGTGGGACAAGCGACTTGTCGATGCCAACGTCGCGCCCCTTCGCGACGAGGACCTGGCCTGGTCGGACATGGTTTTTATCAGCGCCATGGTCGTGCAGGAAGCCGGTGCCAAGGACGTCATCGCCCGCGCCAAGGCCATGGGGAAACGCATCGTGGCCGGCGGACCGGCCTTTACCGCCCAACCCGAGCGTTTCCAGGGCGTGGACCATTTCGTCCTCAACGAAGCCGAGACCACCTTGCCGCTCTTTCTCGAGGACTTGCGCCGGGGAGCGCCCAAGCCTCTTTACACCACCTCCGAGCGGCCGGACATCGCCTGCACGCCCATCCCGCAATGGGATCTGATCAACTTCCGGGACTATGTCACCATGTCCGTGCAATACTCACGCGGTTGCCCGTTCGATTGCGAGTTTTGCGACATCGTGGTCCTCAACGGCCGACGTCCCAGGGTCAAATCCCCCGACCAGATGCTGCATGAAATAGAAAGCCTTCACGACGCCGGCTGGCGCGGCCCGGTCTTTATCGTGGACGACAATTTCATCGGCAATATCGCCTCGGTGAAGCAGTTCCTGCCCCGGCTCATCGACTGGCAGACGCGGCATGGCTATCCCTTCAAATTCATGACCGAGGCAAGCATCAACCTGGCCCGGGATGGCGAACTGGTGGGTATGATGAGCAAGGCCAATTTCCATAAGGTCTTCATCGGCATCGAGACGCCTTCCACGGACAGCCTCAAGGAATGCGGCAAAAAGCAGAACGTGGCCATTGATTTCCCCCAAGCCATCAAGATCCTGCATCAAAACGGCTTACAGGTCATGGGCGGGTTCATCGTCGGGTTCGACAGCGACACGGAAGGCATCTTCGAACAGCAAATCCGCTTCATCCAGAAAATCGGGGTGGTCACGGCCATGGTCGGCATTCTTACCGCCATGCCCAAGACACGGCTGTGGAGCCGGCTCAAGGCCGAAAACCGGCTCCTTGGCAATGCCACGGGCGAGAACACGGACGCCAGCCTGAACTTCATCCCGATCATGCGCCGCGAAACCCTGATCAACGGCTACAAAAACCTTCTGTCCACGCTTTACGCACCCGAGTATTACTATGACCGTATCAATACATTTCTAAAAAACTACAATCCGACAGCCCGGGGCAAGCTTGTCTGGAGCGATCTCCGCGCCTTTCTCAAGAGCCTGTGGCGCATCGGCATCCTGTCCCGGGCCAGGTTCGGGTATTGGAAGCTCATTATAAAAACAGCCCTGACCAAGCGGAAGGCCCTGCCCGTAGCCGTGGAACTGGCCATCCTCGGCCGGCACTTTCAGTTAGTCGCCAAGCGGGCCTTGCAGGCCAAGGATGGGTGGGCCGACGAGCCTCTGGAGAACACCTCCCATCCCCTGTGAGGCAGGAGCGGCCAAAGGGAGCAACGGCCGAGGACGCGTGGTGCCTTGTGCCAGCGTCGCAGGAGCGCGCGCCTCGGTCTCTTGGCAATAACGCACAGCAATCTCACCGAATGTTGAGACCAAATACAAGGGTGACAACCAGGCTTAAGATCGCCGCAAACAGATGACGGGAGGCCACACCTGCGCGCAAGATCTCGGGCTCGATCAAGGAATGCACATGCGCATGAAAGAGTTCGGATTGAAAACCCGGGCGCGCCACGCCCTGCGTAACGATCAGAATACCGAGTTGCTGCGCTCGGAACTGTATAGTCTCAAGCAGCTCACGCTTCACGCCGTCAAACTGGCCGGCCTGCACGTCCTTGATCCGCACCCCGGTCCGGACATGTTGCTGCCTCGGCTCGCGGACAATGCGCGGGCGTTGCGGGCGGCCTACGACATCGTGACGGTCACGGCCATGCCGGGGGGGCGGGTCGTGCCGGCCGAGGCCTGGTTGCTCGATAATTTCTATCTCATCGAGCAGCAGATCAGTCTGGCCCGCCGGCATCTGCCCCGAGGCTACAGCCGGCAGTTGCCGCGACTGGCCGAGGGGCCGTCGGCCGGATTCCCCCGCATCTATGACCTGGCGCTGGAACTGATCTCGCACATGGACGGCCGCGTCGACAACGACAACGCCACCCAGTTCATTGCCGCCTACCAGACCGCCACACCCTTGATGCTGGGCGAATTGTGGGCCTTCCCGATCATGCTCCAGCTCGCGCTGCTGGAAAACATCCGCCGCATCGCGATCCGCATCGCGCGTCGGCGCGAGGAACGCGACGCGGCCATCTTCTGGGCGCAACGCATGCAGGCCACGGCGGAAAAGGAACCGAAAAAGCTTATCCTGCTGCTGGCCGAATTCGCCAACGCCGATGTGCCGTTGACCGCGGCCTTTGTGGAGGAATTCCATGCCCGGCTCCATACCCAGGGAGCCTCCATGGCCTTCATTCAGACCTGGATCGGCCAAAAACTCCTCGAACAGGGAGTGACCGCCACCCAACTGTCCGAGGCGGCCGGCCGGACCGCCGCGACCAACCAGCTTTCCATCGCCAACAGCATCGGCAGCCTGCGGTTCATCGGGGCCATGGACTGGAAGAAATACGTCGAGTCCTTAAGCCTCGTCGAACAGACCTTGCGCGAGGATCCGGCCGGGATGCACGCCCTCCAGGATTTCGCCACCCGCGACCGATACCGGCATGTCGTCGAGGAGGTGGCCAGGGGCAGTTCACAAAGCGAACTGGCGGTGACCCGGCAGGTCCTTTTGCTGGCGCGCGCGGCGGCGCAGCGCCGCGGCGCCGACGACCGCACCGCCCATGTCGGCTACTACCTGCTCGACAAGGGACGCCCCCTGCTGGAACGGGCGGTCGAGTGCCGCCTGTCGCTGGCGGCCCGGGCAGGACGGATGCACCGGACGGTCCGTCTGGTCTTGTACCTCGGTTCCATCCTGCTGCTGACCAGCCTTACAGTCTGGGTCGCGTTGACCGCTTTCGGCGGGTTCGCGCCGGGAGACTGGCAGTATTGGCTTGTCGCGATCACCGGCGCGCTCGGCGGTTCGGCCTTGGCCGTCCCGCTGGTCAACCTGGCCGCGACCTGGCTTTTGCCGCCGCGCACCCTGCCCCGGTTGGATTTTTCCCAAGGCATCCCGGCCGAGCACCGCACCATGGTGGTCGTTCCGACCTTGCTCGGCTCCCCCCAAGACATCGACAGCCTGGTCGAAGCCCTGGAGATCCGCTACCTCGGCAATCGCGACCCCAATCTGTTTTTCGCCTTGCTGACGGATTTCCCCGATGCGCCCGAGCGCGTGCTGCCAAACGACGCCGCCTCGCTCGCCCATGCCCGCGCGGCGCTTATGGCCCTGAACGCCACCTACCGCGACGACCGGCCGTGCGTCTTCTTCCTGTTCCATCGGCCCCGGGAGTGGAACCCTTCCGAGCGGACCTGGATGGGCCACGAACGCAAGCGCGGCAAGCTCGAACAGTTCAACGCCCTGCTGCGGGGGGAAGCCGCGTCCGCTTTCTCGGAGATCGTGGGCGATGCGTCCATCCTCTCTTCGATCCGCTACGTCATCACCCTGGACACCGACACGCAACTGCCCCGGGACGCGGCCCGGGCGCTTGTGGGCAACATGGCCCATCCGCTCAACCGTCCGGTCTACGACGTCGCCAAGGGGCGCATCGTCTGCGGGCACGCCATCCTGCAACCCCGCGTGTCCATCAGTCTGGCCAGCGCCGGGCAGTCTCGTTTCACGAAGCTTTTCGCGGGCGAGGCCGGCATCGATCCCTATACCCGCGAGGTGTCCGACGCCTACCAGGACATTTTCGGCGAGGGATCGTTCATCGGTAAGGGCATCTACGATGTGGACGCCTTCCGCCAGGCCGTGGACGGGCGCTTTCCGGAAAACCTCATCCTGAGCCACGACCTTTTGGAAGGCGGCTATGCCCGCTCCGCCCTGGTGACCGACGTGGACCTCATCGAGGAACACCCGATCAGCTACGCCATGGACGTCAGCCGGCGGCACCGCTGGATACGGGGCGACTGGCAACTGGCCGGTTGGCTTATGCCGCGCGTGCCCGGGCCCGCCGGAACTGGCGGCGGAAAAGCGCGGCGACAACCCAATCCGCTGACGGCCCTGTCGGTGTGGAAGCTGTGCGACAACCTGCGCCGCAGTCTCGTCGCGCCTTCGCTGTGCGCCTTGCTGGTCCTGGGCTGGCTCTTTGGGCCCGGGCCGGCCTGGTTCTGGACGCTGCTGGTCGTGGGGGTGGTCTTTTTGCCCGTGTTGCCGGGCGCCTTGCTCGAACTCGTGCGCAAGCCCGGGGATCGGGGTTGGCTGGCGCAGTTGCGCCAGACCGGCAAATCGGCCGGCCGCCCGCTGCTGCTGACGCTGTTGACCCTGGCCTTTTTGCCCTACGAGGCGCTTGTCTGCCTGGACGCGATCGCCGGCTCGGGCCTGCGCATGCTGTTCACGCGGCGCGGCCTCCTGCTGTGGCACGGACCGGCCTATGCGCGGCGCAACGCACGCCGCTCCCTGGCCGATTTTGCCCTGGAGATGTGGTTCGCGCCGAGCCTGGCCTCGGTCCTGGCCTTGGCGCTGACGCTTGGCCAACCGGCGGTCCTGCTCTCCTGCGCGCCCGTCCTGCTCCTTTGGCTGGTCTCGCCGGTCGTGGCCTGGTGGATCAGCCGGCCGCTTACGGCCCCGGTACAAGTGCTGACCATTGACCAGCGAACGTTTTTGCGGGGAGCGGCCCGGCGCACCTGGCACTTCTTCGCGCAATTCGTCGGCCCGCGCGACAACTGGCTGCCGCCCGACAACATTCAGGAATACCCGGCGGAGATGCTCGCCTCGCGCACCTCGCCGACGAATATCGGCCTGTCCCTTTTGGCCAATCTGGCCGCCTGGGATTTCGGGTACATTGGCACCGGAGAATTGCTGCGCCGTACCGAGGCCACCCTGGCGGCAATGGAAAAATTGGAACGCTACCGGGGCCATTTCTACAACTGGTACGACACGCGCTCACTCGCCCCACTTCGTCCCCAATACGTCTCCACAGTCGACAGCGGCAATCTGGCCGGCTGCCTGCTTACCTTGCAGGCGGGACTGGCCGAGCTCAAGGACCGGCCGGTGCTGTCCCCCCGAGCCTTGGCAGGGCTCGAGGATACCGTGCGGGTGCTGGCCGAACACGTCTCCGCCTCGCGCGCTCCGGATATCGCCAGGCAGGTGGCGCAGCTTCAAGACGCGCTACGCGACGCCAGGCAGCAGGGCCCACCAGGCGACCTGACGGCCGTCGGCGCGGTCCTGGCGGCGCTCACGGCCATGGGGAATGGCCTGCTGGCCGCACTGCCCCGGGACGACGCCGCCGACGCCGCGCTGCATGATTGGGTGCAAGCCTTCAACCGGCAGGTCCATGCCCTGTGCGAAGAGCTCCGCTTGTTTGCGCCAGGGGCAGAAGCGCGCGAGCACAACCCGACCCTGGCGTCCTTGGCCGGGGAGGGCGCGCTCACCGCCGAAACGCCCCCCCAGGCCCGGGAAGCCCGGCGACGCCTTGGCGTCATCGACGACTTGCTGGAACGCTGCCACGAATTGGCGACCATGGATTTCACCTTTCTCTACGACACGTCGCGCGACCTGCTGGCCATCGGCTACGACGTGGGCGAACGCCGGCGCGACCCATCCTGCTACGACCTGCTCGCCTCGGAAGCGCGCCTGACCAGCTTCCTGCTCATTGCCGAAGGGCAGCTGCCGCAGAAGCACTGGTTTTCCCTGGGCCGCCTGCTGACGAGCCATGGCGGCGACCCGAGCCTGATTTCCTGGAGCGGCTCGATGTTCGAGTACCTCATGCCGCAACTCGTCATGCCGAGCTATGCCAATACGTTGCTCGAACAGACTTGCCAGGCCGCCGTGTCGCGCCAGATCGAATACGGCCGGCAGCGCGCCGTGCCCTGGGGCATTTCCGAATCCTGCTACAACGCCGTGGACCTGAACCAGGCCTACCAGTACCGGGCATTCGGCGTGCCCGGCCTGGGCTTCAAGCGGGGGCTCGGCGAAGATCTGGTCATCGCGCCCTATGCCAGCGCCCTGGCCTTGCTCGTGGCGCCACGGGAAGCCTGCCGCAACCTGGAGCGCCTTGCCGCCGAGAGCTTCCAGGGCGTCTACGGCTTCTACGAGGCGATCGATTACACCCCCGCGCGCGTGCCCCGGGGAAAAAATCACGCCGTCATCCGCGCCTTCATGGCGCACCACCAGGGGATGAGTCTGCTGGCTTTCGCCCAGGTCTTGCTGGACGAGCCGATGCAACGCCGGTTCATGGCCGCGCCCTCCATCCGGGCGACGCAGTCGCTTCTGCAGGAGCGGGTGCCGAAAAACGAAGCCACGCTGCACCCGCACACCGCCGAAGTGAGCGCCGCCGCCCGTCCGCCGGCCACGGAAGCGGGCGCGATCATGCGCGTCTTCACCGACCCGGATACGCCCCTGCCCGAAGTCCATCTGCTCTCCAACGGCAGGTACCACGTCATGGCCACCAGCGCCGGCGGCGGCTACAGCCGCTGGCAGGATCTGGCCGTCACCCGCTGGCGCGAGGACGCCACCTGCGACGACTGGGGCACGTTCATCTATCTGCGCGACCGCGACTCGGGGCGGTATTGGTCCAGCGCCCACCAGCCGACGCTGCGCCCGGCCGAACGCTACGAGGCGGCCTTCGTGCAGGCGCGGGCCGAATACCGGCGACGCGACCAGGGCATCGAAACCCACACCGAGATCAGCGTTTCGCCCGAGGACGACGTCGAGATCCGTCGGCTCACGCTGACCAACTTGTCCGCGCATCCCCGGCAGATCGAGGTGACAAGCTACGCCGAGGTCGTGCTCGCCCCGCAAAATGCCGACCTGTCCCACCCCGCCTTCAGCAACCTCTTCGTGCAGACCGAGATTCTGCCCGACCGGCAGGCGATCCTGTGCACGCGCCGGCCGCGCACGCCGGACGAACGGACGCCGTGGCTGTTCCACCTCTTCGCCGCTCCCGGCGTGGCCGCCGGCGAACCCTCCTACGAGACCGACCGTGCCGCCTTCATCGGGCGGGGGCGAACGGCGGCCAATCCCCTGGCCCTGTCCGGCGACGGCAGCCCGCAGGCGCTCTCCAATACCGCCGGCGCGGTGCTCGATCCCATCGTCGCCATCCGTCGCGCCATACCCTTGTCCCCCGACGCCGCGGTGACCGTGCAGATCATCTCCGGCGTCGCGGACACGCGCGAGGCCGCCCTGGCCGTCATCGACAAGTATGGCGACCGGCACTTCGTCGAGCGGGCCTTTGAAATGGCCTGGTTTCAAAGCCAGGAGGCGCTGCGCCACCTGGGTGCGGCCGAAGCCGACGCCCAGGTCTACGGACGTCTGGCCTCCTGCGTCGTTTTCGGCAACGCCCTGCACCGCGCCGCGCCAAGCGTCATCACCAGAAACCAATTGGGCCAGTCCGGGCTGTGGCGTTTCGCCATTTCCGGCGACCTGCCGATCGTCCTGGTTCGCATCGGCGACAGCGACCGCATCGATCTGGTCGCGCAGATGCTCGCGGCCCATGCCTATTGGCGCATGAAGGGACTGGCCTCGGATCTGGTGATCGTAAACGAGGATTACTCGGGCTACCGGGCGGCGCTTCACGACCGGATCATGGGGCTTGTCCACGCCGGGCCCGAAGCGGCGGTCATCGACCGGCCGGGCGGGGTTTTCGTACGCCGGGCCGAAGAACTCTCCGAGGAGGACCGGGTGCTTTTCCAGACGGTCGCCCGGGTCGTGCTGAGCGATTCCGCCGAGACCCTGGCCGAGCAGGTGGAACGCCGCCCGCCGGCCAGGCGTTTGCCGCAACGACTGGAAACCTCATCACGACAGCCCCCCGAACCGGTCGGGATGCTTCCCGCGCGCGAACGCATTCTGGAAAACGGCCTGGGAGGATTTACGCCCGACGGACGCGAATACGTCATCAGCCTGGAGCCCGGCCAGACCACGCCCGCGCCCTGGGTCAACGTCATCGCCAGCCCCCACATCGGCACGGTCGCAAGCGAGTGCGGCAGCGCCTACACCTGGGCGGAAAACGCCCACGAATTCCGGCTGACCACCTGGCGCAACGACCCCGTCGGCGACGCCGGCGGCGAGGCGCTCTACCTGCGCGACGAGCGGACAGGGGCGTTCTGGTCGCCGACGGGACTTCCCGCCCGAGGCCGGTCCGGCTATGTCTGCCGGCACGGCTTCGGCTACAGCGTGTTCGAGCATGACGAGGGAGGCATCTTTTCGGAACTCTCCACCTATGTCGCCATGGACGCGCCGGTCAAATTCCTGGTGGCGCGGCTGCGCAACCATTCTGGGCGGCCGCGCCGCCTGTCGCTGACCGGCTACTTCGAACTGGTGCTCGGGGAGTGGCGTCATACCAACATCCCGCACATCGTGACCGAAAAGGACCCCCTGACCGGGGCGGTTTTCGCCCGCAACGCCTACGGCCGGGAATGCGGCGGCCGGATCGTCTTTGCCCAGGTCAGCGAGCGGGAACGCACGGTGACCGGAAACCGGACCGAATTCCTCGGCCGAAACGGCAGCCCGAATAATCCCGCCGCCCTTGGCCGCAAGTTTCTCTCGGGCAGGACCGGGGCCGGCCTCGATCCGTGCGCCGCCCTCCAGACCCGGCTCGAACTGGCCGAGGGAGAAGAGCGGGAGATCGTCTTCCTCCTCGGCGCGGCCGGGGATGCCGACGAGGCGCGGCACTTCATCGAACGCTTCGGCGGTCCGGCCGGGGCGCGCCAGGCCCTGGAAACGGTGTGGGAACACTGGAACCGCACCCTTGGCGCGGTCAACGTGGAGACGCCCGATCCCGCACTCGATGTGCTGGCCAACGGCTGGCTCCTCTACCAGACGCTGTCGTGCCGGCTCTGGGGCCGCAGCGGCCTGTACCAGTCCGGCGGGGCCTACGGATTCCGCGACCAGTTGCAGGACACCATGGCCCTGGTCCATGCGGCGCCCTGGCTGACCCGCGAACAGCTGCTGCGCTGCGCCGGGCGACAGTTCCTCCAGGGCGACGTGCAGCATTGGTGGCATCCGCCCAATGGCCAGGGCGTGCGCACCCATTTCTCCGACGATTATTTGTGGCTGCCCTACGCAACCGCCCGGTACGTGCTGACGACCGGGGACACGGGCGTCCTCGACGAGGTCGTGCCGTTTTTGGAAGGCCGCGAACTCGATCCCGACGAGGAGTCGTATTACGATCAGCCGCAACGCTCGTCGGAAACGGCCAGCCTCTATGAGCATTGCGCGAGGGCCATCCGCCACGGGCTGCGTTTCGGCGCGCACGGCCTGCCGCTTATGGGCTGCGGCGACTGGAACGACGGCATGAACCGCGTCGGCCGGGGCGGCCGGGGCGAAAGCGTCTGGCTGGCCTGGTTTCTGTTCGAGAACCTGGAGCTGTTCGCCGGTCTGGCGCGCGGCCGGGGGGACGCGGCCATGGCGGAGACATGCGCCGTGCAGGCCGCCCGGTTGCGCGAGAACATCGAGGCCCAGGCCTGGGACGGCGACTGGTACCGCCGGGCCTACTTCGACGACGGCACGCCGCTTGGCTCGTCGGAAAACGTGGACTGCCAGATCGACTCCATCAGCCAGAGCTGGGCGGTCCTGTCCGGCGGCGGCGATCCCGGACGGGCCAGGCAGGCCCTGGCGGCGGTGGACGAGCGTCTCGTGGACCGCGACGCACGGTGCATCAAGCTGCTCGCCCCGCCCTTTGACGCCTCGGACCTCGACCCCGGCTACATCAAGGGCTACGTGCCCGGGGTGCGGGAAAACGGCGGCCAATACACCCATGCCGCGATATGGGCCGCCATGGCCCTGGCCCGGCTTGGGGAGGGGGAACGCGCCTGGGAGTACTTCTCCATGCTTACCCCGGTCAGTCACGGGAATTCTCCGGAGGCCATCGCCCGCTACAAGGTCGAGCCGTACGTCATGAGCGCGGACCTCTACGCCGCGCCGCCCCACACGGGTCGGGGCGGCTGGACCTGGTACACCGGGGCGGCCGGTTGGATGTACCGGCTGACCGTGGAAACGCTGCTCGGCCTTACCCTGGAGGTGGACCGGCTGCGCATCGCGCCGTGCCTGCCGACGCATTGGGATTCCTACAAAATCCACTACCGCCACCGCGAAACCGTGTATCATATCACGGTCAGGCGTCTTGGCGAAAAGGCCAGGCGGAAAATCCAGGTGACGCTGGACGGCGTCATGGTCAACGAAACGATCGAGACGGGAGTTGGACGTGCGCAGGGCCTGATCCCCCTGGCGGATGACCGCCGGGAACACCATGTCGCGGTGGATGTACGCTGACGGCAGCGCCGTTTAAGGCGTCTGTGCCCGTCGCTCAGGGGAATACCCACGGGAAAGGGGCTCTTCCCCGCGCTTCTTGCGGAGCTTCGGGATGAGCCTCCCCAGGGACGGGGCGTCTTTGCGCAAATCGTCCCTTAGGAGGCCTCGGAAGAATGCCGCAAAGATATCCAGGCAGGATGGACAAAATATTATAATGTAATATATAGTAAAAGTAGCAAAAAAACTCTAGACCATTCTCTTGAGAAACGCTCGTGAAATGGTTTTTAAAAAATATTTTAAAAAAAGGCCGCCATGTACAACTTATTCAAACTTTGTTCCCAGCTGGCTGCTGCTTTCGCAATCCTGTTTCTTGTCTTGATATTTCCTGCACATGCAATGACGCTTCCTATCCATGGAGCGGTGCTCAACAGCACCGAGACCTTCACCGGGAAGGCGACGGTGCATTTTTGGGGCGATGGGAATTTGACCCTCACGACGAACAAGGGCGTGATCTGCAAGGGTGATTTTGTTCATGCGTCCCAGCAGAAAGGCAATGGCACGGTCACCTGCGAAGACGGCCGCCTTGGCTCCTTCGAGTTCGTCACCGCCGGATTCTCGGGTACTGGCGCCGGCATGATCGGCGCCGAGCACTTTGACTTCCGTATCGGGAAGTAGTCGCGCCGGTGGTCCTCCCGTTTCACGAGACTCCCCGGGACCGGAGACGCCGCCTGCGACGATGCGGGACATAAATGCCACTGGCGAAAAACATGGCACCATCACCGGACTTCTATCGGCCTTTTCTTCTGGCCATCTTCCTGGCGGCCATCGCGATCATGGGCACACTCCTGTGGCCATTCAGGCATGCCATGGTTCTCGCCCTGGTCCTGGCCACCCTGGTACACCCCTTGCGGAGGCACCTGCCCCGCCCGGTCCAAACGCGCCGGTTCCTTGCCGCAACCATCCTGACCCTGCTGACAATCCTGTTCGTGCTTCTGCCGCTGGCCGGGCTGGTGACCCTGCTGACCAGCGAGGCCGTCACGTTCATTCACACGACCATCACCTGGTTTCGGACCGGCGGGCTTACCGAAGCCGTGGCCTGGATCCACGCCCTTCCCCTGCCGAACTGGGCCAAAGGCTACCTTGACGTATCCTCAATCGATTTGCGCAAAATCGAGACCTTGGCCTTGTCCTCCGGGGGGGACATCGGCCTGTGGTTCCTTTCGGCCGGCAAAGGGGTTGCCAGCATGGGGCTGCAACTGCTCGTGCTGGTCATGTTCCTTTTTTATCTTCTGGCCGAAGGGGAACGTCTCACGGAGTTGCTGCGCAAGGCGTCGCCGCTGCGGCGGGATCAGGAAGACGCGATCATCGCGCGGTTCAAGGCGGTGTCCCAGGCCGTGCTCCTGGGAGGGCTGGGCACCAGCGTCGCCATCGGGGTGGTCACCGGCATCGGGCTTTGGATCGCGGGGATAAGTCCGCTGCTCTGGGGGGCCGTCGCGGTCATTGCATCGCTGATACCCGTTGTGGGACTCAGCCTGATCATGCTTCCGGCGATTATTTCCCTTATCGCCACAGGCTCGGTCAAAATGGCGATCTTCCTTGCGCTCTACTGGCTTCTGGTCGTCAGTTCGGTCGATAACGTCGTGCGCCCGCTTTTCATGCGCGGCACGGCGCGCATGTCCCTGGTCTGGGTTTTCGTCTCCATCATCGGCGGGGTGCTGATGTTTGGCCCCCTTGGTCTCTTGTATGGACCTTTGGCGCTCAGCATCTCGTTTCTCTTCCTCGAAATATTTTTCGATGCCCAAAATGAGGCGGACGACACGTCGTCGCCCGAACCTTGAAATGGTGAAAAGGATGGGACGGGAAGACTCTTCAGAAGTATGCCCTGGGCTTGGGGTGATGCGTTGCCGGCAGCAGGAAGCGCGTTTTTGCATTGTCAGGCAGCCTCTCCCGTACGAAATTCGAGGAGGCCGCCCGCGATGTTTCAGGCGCGTTAGACCCGCGAATAGGTGGCGACGTCTTCCTTGAATTCCTCGACCATGGCTTCCGTAAGGGACGGTCTGAAGGCGGCGATTTCCTCGGTGATCATGTCCGTCGTCACCGGGATATTGCTCCTGCTCTCGCATTCCATTTCAAAAGCATGTTGGGCGACGATCTGGAAGAGATATTCGAGGTCCGCCGGAGTGAACTTCACCGTCAAGGGCACGATGCGGTCCATATCAATAATCCCGGTGTTCATCTTCGCCAAATAGTATTCGAGAATGGTTCTTCTTCCGTCGTCATCCAGGGTTCCCACCGGAATGATGCAATCGAAGCGTCCGGGCCGCAGCAGGGCGGCATCCAGCTGACGGATATAATTGGTCGCGCACACGAGCAATACCTTGTTGCCCTGGCTTTTTATAAGCGGCACCTGTTTGAGAAATTCGTTGGTAATGGACCTGTCGACCCGGTTGGCACTATCCCGACTGCCGGCGAACTCCTCGAACTCGTCAATAAAGAGGACGACTTCATCCAGGCCGCGTACTTTTTCCATTATTTCGCGTAGGTGCGCCCCTATCCTGTCCACGCCGTCGATCATGAGCATACTCGGCGCGATTTCAATGAACCACCAGGCCAGCCTTCCGGCCATGGCCTTGACGAAGTGGGTCTTGCCCGTGCCGGGAGGACCGAAAAATATGATGGTCTTGGGCGGGATGACGCCGTGCTTCCGTGAGAGGTCCCCTTCAATCAAGGGGAGGACAATCCTTTTTTGAATCAGCTGCTTGGGTGGCTGGGTGTCGGAGATGGTGTCCCAGATGTCCCGGCTGATGGTGCGTGCTCCCATTTGCACAAGCAGTTTTTCCTGGTTGTGCGTGGCGAGTTCCTCGTCCGTTCCGATATTTTCGAGGAAGTCGTTGCAGGCGATCCTGAATCCGACATCCCGGTTCAGCCTTTCGGACAGGATCCACTTGTGTTGCATGATTTTCTGCCAGAGGTCGGTCGCGACGTCCGCATCGAATTTGGCGCCGCTGGCCTCGAAAATCTTGCTGGCACACACCTCGGGGGCAGGTGACTCGAATATTTTTTGATCCAAAATATCAACTCCTTATTGCGGCATTTCTCGATAACGCCGCTTTCCCTAAAATGGTGGCGCATCGATACGCACCTGGGCTGGAAGATCGTTACGGCAAATACGTATCTGTCGTTTATGCATCCAATATAATAAGACATGATCGAATATTGTCACGATGTATTTTTTGAAATTTATGCTGCGGTTATGGAATAAAATTCCAACTATCATTGGCTAATGACTGTAATTTATTATATAGTTACTCAAGATGCAAACTTATTGAAATCGAAATTCTGGGCATTGCAGACTATCATTTCGCTTCGATATGACTGCACTATAAGTTGTTATATTCATGGATCCCACGTCGTCCCGGGGCTTTTGGGACTTTACTGTCTGGATTGGCGAAAGGAATCGAGCCATGAACAAGTCACAAACACTCCCGGAAAACACGCCTGTGGAGTTCTCGGTCGTAAAAACTGGTATGCGGGGCGTGCAGCGAAAGGCTTCCGGCTGTGTTGGCGGCCCGGCTCACTGGCCGGCGCTCAGGCCGCAGGAATGCTAAGCGGCGGAGCAGGGAAGCACGACGGTCACCGTGGTCCCTTCGGCCTCGGAGGTGGCAAGCTCGATGCGGCCGCCGTGCGCCTTGGCGATGAGTTGGGCACTGTATGTCCCCAGACCCGTGCCGTAAACCTTGCCGGCCGTGGCATACTTCTCGAAGAACCGGTCCCGGACGGCTTCCGGCACCGCGCCGGCATTGTGGATGATAATGCGTAGCGCACCCGGCACCGTTTGGCAGGTGACGGTCACCCGCCCCTTCGGGGGCGAGGCCTCCACGGCATTTTTCACCAGATTCATGAACATGTCTTCGATGAGAAAGGCTTCCCCGCAGAGCCGAGCCTCTCCGGGTGAGCAATCCAAAGCCGTCGCCTGGAGAACGATGCCCACCTGGTCCTGTGAGGACAATACTGCGAGGGATTCTTTCACGGTGCCGAGAATCTGATAGATTTCGATCGACTCTTTGGCGGGGGTGTACTCGCCTCTCTCCATTTGCCGTAACGGCTCGACGGAATGGATAAGGTGGATCACCTGCCGAATGCCGAGCATGATTTGGGGAAAGGCCTGCATCATGGAAATATCGTTCACCCCATCCATGACCAACTGTGCCAGGCTGAAAAGGTTGATAAGGGGGCCCTTGATGTCATGCTTAATGATGCGTTCGACGTTCTCCCGAAATTGTTCCTCCTGCTTGCGCGCCGTGATGTCATGCACCACGATGCGGCATACGGGAGCGCCTTCGGCATCCTGGGCGATGGTGGCCGCCAGGTGCGCCCAGAATTCGGTCCCGTCTTTTCGCAGCAAGCGCAATTCGTATGCGGCCGGCACGGAGGTCTCAAAAAGCTTTTTGCGTCGCTTGTAGTATACGTCCTGATCCTGCCTGTGAACAAAACGGGTCCAAGGCTGCCCGACCAACGCATCTCGGTTCAAACCAAGCATCGTTGCGACAGTGAGATTGGCTTCCAGGACCAGCCCTGGCTCGCTGACCGTGCAGTATCCGACCGGAGCCAAGTCATAGAGGTCAAAGTAGCGCGCCCGGGCTGCTTCCAGTTCCACCTGGGCCCGGCGAAGTTCCTCGTTTTGCATTTCCAATTCAATTTGGTGAACATGAAGCTCGTGAAATGCTTGCCGTATTTCCTCCCGAGAAAAATTCTCTCCAGTCTCAGCCTTGCCTGCCTCGGCCAACAACTCGGCCTGAATTCGCAGTTTATCCTTCATGTTTCCAGCCTCGTGTGAGAGCCCCGACAGGCCGTCGTCATGGCGTAGACGTGGCCGGCCTCATTGATAAGGGAGCCAACCGTCAGCCATACATGAACAACCCGCCCCTCTTTGGTTATACGCTGTGACGCATAAGGCTTTGGCATATCGCCCGTGGCGATCAGATACATGTTTTTCATTTCTTGTTCCCGCAGGTTTTCAGGCATCATGTCACGGATATTCATGGCCAGTGCCTCGCTTTCAGCCCAACCGAATAGTCTCTGCGCGGAAGGATTCCATGCTATGATATATCCGTTCAAATCGAGTACTGCAATGGCCTCCTGCGAATCACGCGCAACACTAGCCAACCGAAGCTGATCGTTGGCTTTCTGCACGAGTTCATGGGATCTCTTCATCTCGGTGATATCGACAAAGGTGAGCACCGCCCCCTCGATCACGTTGTCCAGTGTTCGGTAGGGCAGAATCCGCATCGTGTACCACTTCCCTTCCGCTGTCTGCACTTCCAACTCTTTGGGGACCAGAGTCGCCAGCACCGATTGCACGTCGACGACCAAGTTGGAATAACCCACCATATTGGAGACGATGTGGCCAACAGGCCGCCCAATATCCACCTGGAGCAGGTTGATGATCCGGGTGGCGGCCGGTGTGAAACGCAGTATGCACAGTCGATGGTCCACGAAAATTGTGGCGATGCCCGTCCCGGCAAGCAGGTTGCTCATGTCATTATTGGCCTGCGACAGGTCGACCAGCTTGTTTTGCAGTTCAGCATTGACGGTTGCCAGCTCCTCGTTGACAGATTGCAATTCCTCTTTTGACGTCTCGAGTTCTTCATTTGAGGATTGCAGCTCTTCGTTTATGGACTGCATTTCCTCATTGGATGACTTGAGTTCCTCATTGGATGTCTCCAGCTCCTCGATGGCTGTCTGGAGATATTCTTCCTTGGCGCGCAGTTCCTGTCGCAGCGCCGTGACACCGGCATCATGCGTCTTGCCCCGTTCGCCTGCCCCTTCGCCGGATTCCGGGAGGACTGGCTGTTGCGTTTGCTCATGCTCCAAATGCGGCAGACTCTCCAGGATGACCAGATAAAGGGGCGCGTCAAGAGCCACGGACTGGCCTGACGCCACCGGGCAAACCGTCAGGTTGACCGGCGTGAAGTTCCCATTGGTTTTCACGCGAAGCGCCTGGCTGCGTACGGTTTCCCTGGATGACCGGGCCTTGTGCAGGGCCGTGCTCAATTCCCGACGCAACCCTTCCCGCGCCATCTTGAGGATGTTATTGACGCCGGCTTCCCCCGGCGCGGGCTCCAGATATTGGCCCGTGCGCCCATGAAGATAGAGGATGTCGCCACGGGCGTTTATCAGCGCGCCCGACGGGGCGATCTCTCGCAGCAGAGCCTGTTCGGTCAGTTCGCGCAAGGGCAGTTTCGCGGAATCGGCTTCCTTGGTGGCGGGCCGGGGGAGCGAGGCGTCCAGCGCCATAAGGGGGGGCAGAAACCGGCCCACACCCAGGAGTTGTCTGCCATACAAGTCATCCTTGCGCTGATATATTTTCAACTTGCGATCCAGGACGGCAAAAAGGTCCCCAAAATCCCCCACCGTTTCCGAAGTGCCCAAAAAGAGAAAACCTCCGGGAGCCAATGCGTAATGAAACAGGGGAATGAGTTTTTTCTGCAGTTCCCCTCCCATATAGATGAGGAGATTGCGGCAGAGAATGCAGTCGAGTTTGGAAAAAGGGGGGTCCTTGATCACGTCCTGCTCGGAAAAAACCAGCATGTCGCGGATGCTTTTGTGGATGCGGTACGCACTGCCGTCGGCCTCGGCCGTAAAAAAGCGGGCCAGCCGTTCCGGCGAGACATCGTCGGCAACGCTTGCCGGATACAGTCCGGCTCGGGCCGTGGCGATCGCTTGGCTGTCAATGTCGGTGGCAAAAACCTGCGCCACGTAACGTTGCGGCGTCGTCTCCAGATACTCCTGCACAAGGATGGCGATGGAATAGGCTTCTTCTCCGGTGGAACAGCCCGCTGACCAGACGCGGACCAGGGAACCTGCGGGCTTGCCGGCAAAAAGCTTCGGAATGACCTGCGCTTCAACTGCCTTGAACGCCTCGGGATCGCGAAAGAAGCTGGTCACGCCGATGAGCAGGTCACGAAAAAGCGCTTCCACCTCTGCCGGGTTCCGCTGCAAATACCGAATATAGGCATCCAGCTCGGCGATTTGCTGCACGGCCATGCGCCGTTCGATGCGGCGATGAATGGTGCTCGGTTTGTACTGGGAAAAATCGTGCCCCGTTTGGGCGCGCAGCAGGATGCATATTTTTCGCAGCGCGTTTTCGGTCGCATGCCTTGGCGCGGCCACCGTCTGCGGGGGCTTGCCAAAGGCGTGGGCCACATAGGCGCTGATCTGGGCGGGCATCTCGGCCGGCGGCAACGCATAGTCCACGAGGCCGGTGGCGAGGGCGCTTCGCGGCATGCCGTCGTACTCGGTCGTGGCGGGAGTCTGGGCAATGACCATGCCCCCCTCGCCCTTGATGGCCCGGACGCCCTGGGCGCCGTCGCTGCCGGTGCCCGAGAGCACGATGCCGATGGCCCGCTCGCGCAGCCCCTGGGCCAGGGAGCGAAAGAAGAAGTCGATGGGCAGGCGCTGCCCCCGGGGGGCGGCCGGTTCCATAAGCTGGAGCCTGCCGCTCAGAAAGGCCATGTCGCGATTGGGCGGAATGATATAGGCGCAGTTGGGCTGCACCTCCATCCCGTCCTCGACCTCGAAGACCTGCATCCGGGTATAGCGGCGGATGAGTTCGGTCAGCAGACTCTTGTGGTCAGGGGCCAGATGCTGCACCAGGACAAAAGCCATTCCCGGGTCGGACACGGCGGGCATGCCGGAAAAAAAGGCTTCAAAAGCCGCCAACCCCCCGGCCGAGGCGCCAATGCCCACGATAGGAAAACGCGCCTCGGGCCCCGGGGCTGATTTCGTTTCGGCCTTGTCGATCATTGGCTGGGCGGCGTGTTGCGGCTGCGGCCCCGGTACGGCCTTTTTCTTTGTCATGATGCGAACTTCTCCGTGCTTGTCGTCTATATACCCGTTCGACTCTTGTCTTGCGAGGGAAACCTGGGACGGCCTCTGTTAAGACTCGCCGCGCGCGTTTCCAGAGTGCTGCGGAAGTGTTCAATGCCATCGAAGAAGCCGGCCAGCAGTAAACGGGCTCCACTGCCGAGGGCGGCCGATTATACGAAGCCCTTCCTCTAAGATTGGAAGCGGTTGGAGCGTTCAGGCCGATACGATATGCGGCGACTCAAGGAAGTCATGCTGTTGCTGATTGCCAATGACGGGCCGCTCGCACCTGAATGGTCCGATCACCCACTCGTAGGTACTTGGGAGGGATATCGTGAATGTCACGTCGGCGGAGATTTTCTGCTTGCCTACCGACTCGCGGAAGCATCGTCCAACAGCCTGATTGTTTTCGTTCGCGCGGGCACCCATGCCGAATTGTTTGAATGAGTTGGGTGAGAGGGCTTGCGACCGATCAATCGACTTCGCCAAAGACGGTCCTGAGGAGCTTTTCCGCGTCAGCTTCCAGGTGGAGCTGGTCGAGAAGCCGGCTTCTTTAATCTGCCTGATGGCCCGCTCGCACCGACGCTGGCCGAGGCCGGAATCGCGGACAATGATTTTCATGTCGATGTCGATGAAGCCGTTGGCCAGGGTCGGCACGCCGAGGCACAGGGACGCCAAGTCGAGGTGGGAGAGTAGCGTCTCCAAGACTACGAGACATGCCTCGCGGCGTTCGCTCCTGATCTTGCGGTTGTCTTTGGTCAGCAGCAGAGGGCATTTCTTGGGATGGTCATACCAAAACTTGGTTCGCTCGGCAGCCAGGGAGAGGATGCGAGGCAAGCCGCCCTTGCCTTTTCGGATCGGGCTGGCAGGAGTTAGCAAGGGCTGTTTGGGGTCATGCCCGCAGCGATTCCCTCCGATTTTCGACGAAGAGACTGGGGTTCTGGACTCAGTCCGCATGCTTCACCGCCGTGGATGAAGGACATGGACCGAGAGGCCTCCAACCTCCAGCTATACCGGCAGCGGTATGGGTATGAGGCGGGAAACGATTAAATTCGGTGCACGGGGGAGCCGATCGTTGCGATCCGAGTTCGCAATACGTTAGCAAAAACGACGAAGGCCTTACCTCGTTGCCGAGATAAGGCCTTGAAATTTTTGGAGCCAGCGAGGAGACTCGAACTCCTGACCTGCTGATTACGAATCAGCTGCTCTACCAACTGAGCTACGCTGGCGCGTGTGAGGAAAAGCTAGATACACGCGGCGTCACGGGGCGTCAAGCCGGTTTTGCGAACGGGTCACTTCCGGTCGCTTTGGGCCGCGGTCCGCAGTCACTTCTCGGTCCCTACGCTGCTCCCCTGCCGCGCCGCCTCAGTCCCCGTTTTTATGCGGATCGTAGCGGTTGACGATGGGCAGCCGCCAGTCCTTGCCGAAAGCGCGCGGCGTGATCTTCGGCCCGGGCGGGCTCTGCCGCCGCTTATACTCGTTTCTGTCCACAAGCCTTGTCACCCGGTCCACCACCGCCGCGTCCATCCCCGCCGCCTTCATGGCCGCGGGACAAAGCCCCCGCTCCACATAGGCCGCCAGCACCGGGTCGAGGGCATCGTATTCCGGCAGCGAATCCGAATCCTTCTGGTCGGGCCGCAGCTCCGCCGTCGGCGGCTTGACCAGCACCCGCGCCGGAACCAGGTCCGTGCCGGCCCGCTCGTTGCGCCAGCGCGACAGCGCATACACCAGGGTCTTCGGCACGTCCTTGATCACGGAAAAACCGCCGGCCGTATCGCCATAGAGCGTCGAATACCCGACCCCGACCTCGGACTTGTTGCCCGTGGTCAAAACCAGCCGGCCGAACTTGTTGGAAAGCGCCATGAGCAGCGTGCCGCGAATGCGCGGTTGCAGGTTCTCCTCGGTCACGTCAAAAGGCCGGTCGCCGAAAAGCGGGGACAAGGTGCCGAGAAATGCCTTGAATATTTCCTCGATGGCCACCACGTGGAAGGTGATGCCGAGCTTTTCCGCCAGCTCCTTGGCGTCCTCCAGGCTGTCGTCCGAGGAATAGCGGGTGGGCATGGCCACGCCGAACACATTCTCCGGCCCCAGGGCATCGGCCGCGATGACCGCCGTCAGCGAGGAGTCGATGCCGCCGGAAAGCCCGATGCACACCCCGCCGAATCCGGATTTTCGCACGTAATCCCCGGTGCAAAGGACCAGCGCCTCGTAGACCTCGGCGACGTCGTCCAAAAGCGGCGGCATAGCGGGCGCATCGAGCGGCGCGCGCACGGCGTCGGCGACATGGGGCAGGCTTATGCGCCTGGGACGGTGCTCCAGCTCGGGCTCCCACTTGCGACAGCGCGGATCGAGCAGGCGCTGCCGCCGGGGCTGGCCGGGATCGAGGTCGCACACGACCATGTCCTCGGCAAACTGCTTCCCCCGGGCCACAAGTCCCCCGTCCGGGCCGAAAACGACGCTGTGGCCGTCGAAAACCAGCTCGTCCTGGCCGCCCACCATGTTGGCATAGGCCACGTAGGCGCTGTTGTCCGAGGCCCGGGTGGAAAGCATCCGCTCCCGGCCCGCCCCCTTGCCCCGGTGGTACGGGGAAGCGGAAATATTGACCAGAAGCCTCGCCCCGCCGCCGTGAGCCTGTTCGGCCGGCGGCCCGCCCGGATACCAGATGTCCTCGCACACGCTTACGCCGAAAACGAATCCGTCCCGATCATAGACCGCGCTGCCCCGGCCCGTGGCGAAATAGCGGTTCTCGTCGAACACGCCGTAGTTGGGCAGATAGCGCTTGGCCGTGATGCCGGCGATCTCCCCGTCATGGGCGACGATGGCGGCGTTTACGAGGTCGTCCTCGAACCACGGACAGCCGAAAACCGCCGTCAGCCCACGGGCCTGACCGGCGATGCGCCGCGCGCCCGCCATGCAGGCGTCCACGAAATCGGATTTGAGCAGCAAGTCCTCCGGCGGATAGCCGGGGACGACCATTTCCGGAAAAACCACGAGATCGGCCCCGATCCGGCGGGCTTGGTCAAGCCCGGCCAAAACCTTGGCCACATTGCCCCCGACGTCCCCGACCGTGGGGTTGATCTGGCACAATGCCAGGCGAAACGCGGCCATGCGGACCTCCTGCGACAAGTTGCGGCCATACGTAGCCCTTCTCGCCCTCGCCGGCAACCCGCGGCCGGAGCCGACGCCATGCCTCCCGACGCCTTGGACGGCAAATCGTCACGGGATTGCAATTGACAATGAATTTCATTATCGCTATAGACTGATTCCATTAACCGGCCGCGGCCGGACATCCGCAACGCAGGAGAAAAAGCCATGCTGTCCCAAGCATCTATCTCGTCACGCCGCCAGGCCGGTGCCTGGGCCAAGCGTTTCTTCGGCCCGTCCCGGCTGCACCCCGACACCCCGGACGGCCGCGAAGCCGCCGCTTTCACGCCCCCAAAGAGCCCCGCGCCGCAAAAGACCGGGGAAATCAAATAAGCCGCGCCGTGGCGGACGCCCGCACGGACGCGACAAGCAGGCATTGTTGCCACAAGAAGGAGGATAGCGCATGACCGGCATGGGGTATTCGCTCGATGAAGGGGCCCGGCTGATCGGCGTCCTGCTCGCCGACTGCCGTTTCGAAGCCAAGGTCAACCACCGGGGGCAGTATTTCTACGAGGCCCGCTCTTGGCAGCGCGGCCGGCCGGTCTTGTGCCGGCTTGGCGTGGCGGACCTGTCGCGGTTGCCGCACAGCCTGTTCGAGGAAATCTGGTGCGGCTATTACGACGCCAACGAACCGGACAGCATGCTTGACGACGCGCTGCATCCCAATATTTTCGCCTGCCTGGACGCGGCCGGGTTCGGGCCGAAGAACAGGCCCCGGGGAAAAACCGCGACCCGACGCCCAAGGGCTAGCCGCCGAGGGGCAGATCCACGGTAAAGGTCGTGCCCGTGGCGGCGCTCGTGAATCCGATCTCGCCGTGATGGTCCTCGATGATGCGCTGGCACACGGCCAAGCCCAGGCCCGTGCCCGATTCCTTGGTGGTGCAAAAGGGGTCGAACACCCGCTGGCGCACGTCGTCGGCAATGCCGCCGCCGGTGTCGGCCACGATGAGCCGGGCCTTGCCCCCGACCGCCTGGGTGACGATCGTGAGCTTGCCGCCCGTTTCCATGGCCTCGGCGGCGTTTTTGATGAGGTTGATGCAGACCTGCTTGAGACGGGCCGCGTCATGGGGCACGGGAGGCATATCCCCGTCCAGCCGGCTCGTGACCTCGATGGAGCGCGAGGACAGGGCCTCGGCCATGATGGCCAGCGACTCCTTGACCGTGGCGTTGAAGTCCCGGGGCTCGATCTGGGGCGGGGCGGGGCGGGTGAAATCGCGCACTTCCGTCAGGAGCGATTCCAGGCGCTTGGCCTCCTCCTCAATGATGCCGAGTTTTTCGGCGTCGGCCGCCTTCTCGGGCAGATGCCGGCGCACCTGGTTGGCGAACCCGCCCATGAGCATGAGCGGATTTTTTATCTCATGGGTCAGCCGCGCCGCCGCCTCGCCGATGGCCGCGAAGCGCTCGGCCCGGATCAGCTTTTCCTGGGCCCCGAGCAACTCCCGCGAGGTCTTGTCCACCTCGCGTTCCAGGGTCTTGGACCAGCGCAGGGCCAGATGCATGGTCATGGCGAACCCGGCGAAGACCACCAGCTCGAACAGCCCGACAATGAGCCACTGACGCACCACCAGCCGGCCGATGATGCCCTGCACTTCCTGCTCGGGCGCGGCCAGGGCCACGGCCCAGCGGTTGGCCCGGTCCTCGCCGGCGTCCAGACGCACCGGACAGTAGGCCACGAATTTGCGGATCACGCCGGTGCGGCCCCGGTGCCAGCCCGAGATGTACCAGTCCGTGCCCTGCGCGCCTTTGAGAATCCGCGTATTGACGAGCCAGGTCAGCCGCGACCAGTCGATGCCCGGATCGCGCTGCCGGCGCACGGCCAGGGAATCGTGGCCGATAAAGGCCTTGTCATAGTGGTCGAGAAAAACGCCCTTGTCGTCGATGACCCAGGCATAGCCGGTCTCGCCGGAGCGCACGTCATGGGCGTAGCGGGCGGCCACGGCGGCGGCGTCGACCACGAGAACCAACCCGCCCACGCTGCCGGAGTCATCCGCCAGGGGCATGGTCATGTTCACCAGCAGACGCCCGGCAAAGGGGCCTTTGTCCGGGGAATACACGCGACTGAGCGCAATGCGGCCGATGTTGGGGGAACCGCTGAAAAGGTCGTGGCACCAGCCCGGGCACAGTCCCGGCCCGGACAAGGGCGTGCCCGAGGCGTCATAAAACATGGGCGTGTCGTGCCCGGGCCGCAACACCCCAAGCGCCGTCACGTTCCACTGGGCGAAGATGTCGTAAAAGGCCGGCATGGCCAGCCACGGCTTGGCGTCGGCCGCGGTTTCCTCGCGCCACATCAGCGACAGGCCTTGCAGGCAGGTGCGCAGAAAAGCGAAATGGTCGGTGATGTCGCCGGCAATCTTCTGGGCCAGCAACAACTGTTGGTTGTTGAACTGGTCGGTGACCACGGCCTCGGTGTCGCTTTTGGCCCGATACCCCATGCCGGCCACGGCGAGGGTCAGGAAAAGGCACACCAGGCTGGCGATAAGGATATGCTTGCGTGTCATCGACCTCCTCCGACTTTCACCCCCTAGCCGAAATTTCCCGCCGAGGCAATTGGTTAGGCGGCACTCGAAATGGCGGCCGCCCCCGCCCCCGCGCCTGCGCCCTTGCGTCCGGGGCCGGGCTCGCGCATAAGGCCGGGCATGGACATGCGAGAAGACACGGAACTGACGCTGACCGTTGACCGGCTGGCGTTTGGCGGCAAGGGTGTGGCCCGGGTGGACGGGCTGGTGGTGTTCGTGGACGGCGGGTTGCCCGGGGCCACGGTGCGGGCCAAGGTGACGCGGGTCAAAAAGGGGTTTGCCGAGGCCAGGGCCGTGGAGACGCTGACTCCCGCGCCGCAGGCCGTGGCCGCCCCCTGTCCCCATTTCGGCGTTTGCGGCGGCTGCCTGCACCAGGACCTGGACTATGCGGCCCAGCTTTTCTGGAAACGCCAGCAAGTGGCCGAAACCCTCTCCCGCCTGGGCGGACTTCGGGACGTGGATGTCGCCCCCGCCGTGGCCTCGCCGGAAACGTACGGCTACCGCAACAAGATGGAGTTCGCCTTTGCCGGCCGGCTGCATCTGGGACTGCACGAACGCCAGCGCCCGGGCCGGGTGCTCGACATCGAAAAATGCCTGCTCATGGACGACCGGACCGGCGATATCCTGGCCTTCGCCCGCGAGGCCTGCGCCGCCACGGGCCTTGCCGCCTACGATCCGCGCACGGGCAAGGGCGTGTGGCGACACCTCGTGGTGCGCCGCTCCCTGGCCACCGGCGGCCGGCTCGTTCATCTGATCACCGGCCCCTCGCGACGGGCCGGCGACGCCGCCCATCATTTCGGCGAAGCCCTGCTGGAACGCTTTCCCGACGTCTCGGGCTTCGTCCATTCCGTGCGCCGCGCCCCCACGACCGTGGCCATCGGCGAGCGGCAGGTCTTCGCCCTCGGCACCGACCACCTGGAGGAGCGCATCGGGGACGTGCGGCTTCGCATCTCGGCCGACGCCTTCGCCCAGACCAACACCACGGCGGCGGAAAAACTCTATGCCGTGGTGGCCCAAGCGGCCGGCACGGCCCCGGACCGGGCGCTCTGGGACGTCTACTGCGGCTGCGGCGGTATCGCGCTGGCCCTGGCCCCCGGCTTCGAGACGGTCTACGGCGTGGAGGCGGACAAGCGGGCCGTGGCCGACGCCCAAAAATCGGCCAAGCTTTCCGAACGCGAAAACTGCGTGTTCAAGACCGGGGACGCGGCAACGGTCCTTGCCGACCTGGCCGCGACCAAACCGGCGGTCGTGACCCTTGACCCGCCGCGCGCCGGGGCGGACGGACAAACCCTTGCCGCCGTCATGGACGCCGCGCCGGAAAAGCTCGTCTACGTCTCCTGCAACCCGGCCACCCTGGCCCGGGACCTCAAAATCCTAAGCGACCTCTACACACTCACCCAGGTCACGCCCGTGGACCTCTTCCCCCACACCGCCCACATCGAAGTGGTGGCGGCGTTGGAATTGAGGAGATGAAGAAATGAGAAACGTGCGAGAGGGGAACCCTTTTTGAAAAAAGGGTTCCCCTCTCGCGCTCTCCCCTCCCCAAAATTTTTAACGGTTATGGGTGGAACAATGGCAACATGCCGTAACCGGTAAAAGTTTTTTGAAAGGGGGTCCGGGGGGAAACTTTTTTCCAAAAAAGTTTCCCCCCAGCTCATTTTTTAAGAGATCTTCAGCATCGAAACCAAGCGCGCCAGGCGTCCCATGCCTCGACGCGCGTGGCCATGGCCGCGTAGCCGGCGGCTTCGGGGTGGTAGCCGTCGCCGCCCGCAACCAGGCTGTTGCGGTAGGTCGCATCGTGGCCCAGCGCCCGGTACATTTCCAGATAGGCCACGCCCATATCGTCGCAGGCCCTGGCAAAGGCGTCGGAAATCTCCTCCACCCGTGCGCAGTGGGCGTCGTCGAGCACCGGCGGCGGTCCGACCACCAGCAGCGGGCACAGCTTGGAAACGTAGGTGGCGCAGGCAAAAAGGTTGTCCACCGACTCGGCCAGTTCCACCTTGCGCCGGCCGTTTTCCACCTTGGCGTCGTTGACCCCGAACGACAGCACCACCCGGGCCTCGTCGCGGGGGAGCAGGCGCGGCGGCAATTCGCGTCCGGCCCGATTCTTGACGTGCCGGCTCGTCTCGGAGCGCACGCCGAGGTTGTACATGGTCAGCGCAAGCCCGGCCGTGGACGCGGCGGCACAAAGCCGTCCCACCCAGCCGAGATAGCAGGGATCACCCACGCCGACGATCAGCGAGTCTCCCACAAAAGCCACGCGCATGGTTCCCTCCTTCCCTATCGCACACGCTGTTACACGCGGTTCCGTCCTAAAATGCCCGACGTCCCGCAGGGGCGTAACCGGCCCACCGTGACGTCGAGGCCCAAACCCGATACGGTCTTTCTTTTCATATTACTGGAGACGCCCCCGGACGCCAAGGGCTTTTGACGGGCATGCCGCCCGGTCGCTGTCCAACGCCCGCCCGGCCCCCCTTCCGAGAGACGCGGGGCCGCCCTGCCCGACCCGCCTCCTCGGCGAACACGTTTCGCCAGGCCAAACACCGCTGTAACGCGCACCGGATTCCATGACGCACAGGAATATATGTATGGCGGAAACGATATTGTAAGCCCTTTCCCGGAAACGATCCACTCCCGCATGTCTGTTCCCGCGTCCGCCGCAAGAACTATTTTTTATAAAAGCGTGTCACTTGACGCGCTGCGGCCGCTCCTCCATATTGCGATAAAGCGCATATTCGCTGAACCGATCCAAGATAGACGACTGGTGCATGGTCTTTTCCGCGCCGCCCGCAAACCCGCGACCATACCGCATCGCACATCATCCAGGGGGAGCCCGATGAACGGACTGACGCCGCATGCCGGTTTTTTAGGCATGCTGTCCAACGCCACACCCACGGTCCTTTTTGTCTTGAGCGTCCTGGCGGCCATGTCCGTGGGCTGCTGGAGCATCATCCTGGTCAAAATCTTCACCCTGACCAGGGCCAAACGGGAGGCGGCCCGGGATTACGTCCGCTTCCAAAAGGCCGACACCCTGCGCACGGCCATGCGGGAACTCGGGGAATCCCGCGCCTCGCCTTCCTTTCACGTGGGCCGGCTGGCCTTCGCCGAACTCGTGCGCATGGAGGACGCCCCCATGCAACCGGACGAAAAAGGCCGCGTGGCCATGGACAACATCCGCCGCGTGCTGCGGCAGGGCGTGACCGAGGAGCTTGGCAACCTCTCGAAAACCCTGCCTTTCCTGGCCACCTGTGCCAACGCCACGCCCTTTATCGGCCTGTTCGGCACGGTCTGGGGCATCATGAACTCGTTCCACTCCATCGGGCTCATGCAATCCGCCGCCCTGGCCGCCGTGGCCCCGGGCATCTCCGAGGCGCTCATCGCCACGGCCATCGGCCTGGCCGTCGCCATCCCGGCCGTCATCGCCTACAACTTCTTCCTCGGCTACATGCAGACCATCGAGCGGGAACTGGTCAATTTCGCCGGCGCGTTCCTCAACCGCATCCAGCGCGAGGTCAGCTGGGCTCCCGTCACGGCCTCGCGGGAACAGGAACCGCGTAGCGCCGTCGGAGGGGCATAGCCATGATGACGGGCGGCTCGGGAAAATTCCTCGGCGAGGTCAACGTCACGCCCTTCGTGGATGTGATGCTGGTGCTGCTCATCATCTTCATGGTCACCGCGCCCATGATGACCCAGGGGCTGCAGGTCGACCTGCCCCAGACCCGCGCGGTTTCCGTGCTGCCCAAGGAAAACGAAAGCGTGGTCCTGACCATCAAGGCCGACGGAAGCCTCTATCTCGACAAGTACCAGGTGGAACTCGGCGACCTGGAAGGTCAGGTGCGACAGCTCGTGAGCGCCCAGAAAAAACAGCTCTTTCTCCGGGCCGACAAGGCCGTGCCCTACGGCACCGTGGTTGCGGTCATGGGCGTGGTCAAAGCCGCCGGCGTGGACAGGCTCGGCGTGGTGGCCGAGGAAGAAAAGAAGAGTTGAGGAAAAGTGCGAGAGGGGAAACCCTTTTGCAAAGGGTTCTCCCCTCTCGCGCTCTCCCATTCCTAAACCTTATAGCTGAATTAGTTCGATCTACTTAATTTTATTCTATTAAAAGTCTTTGGAAGGGGGTCCGGGGGGAACCTTTCTTCAGAAAGGTTCCCCCCGGCTCTTTCACTCTCCCCCGAAACTGAGCCAGTGGCCGGTGTCGTCGGGCTCGATGACGAAGTCGTCGATGCCGGCGGCGCGCAGCATCTGGGCATGGGTCTCCGGGTCGGTGCCAGGCCGGTGCGGCGGCACGCCGTTGGCCCAGGCCGGATGGCGTCCGACCATTTGTTCGCAGATGGCCTCGCGCATGGCCGGCGACCCAAGTCCGCCGCCGAGATAGGCCCGCCCTTGCGGCGTGAGCACCCGCCGCACCTCCCGGAATGCCCTGGGCAGGTCGTCCCAGAACATCACCGAGCCCCGGCTGACGACCAGATCCACGCACCCGTCGGCCAGCGGCAGCGCGGCCACATCGCCGAGCAGCACCCGCGTCCGGTCGGCCATGCCGCGCCCGGCCGCGTTGTCCCGGGCCGCGACCAACATGGCCGGCAACTTGTCGTACAAAATAGCCTCGAAGGCCCCCAGCCCGAGCACGGCCAGCCCCAGGTCCCCGCCGCCGCAGCCGAGGTCGAGGCAACGCCCGCCGCGCAGGCCCGATTCCCGAACGAAGCGCGCGGCGTAATAGGGATAGACCGGCGCGAACACCTCCCGGCTGATGGCCAGAAACCCCGCTACCTCATTGTCGCGCATGCGAAGATCCTTATGAAGGGGAAAGAGGATGCGAGAGGGGAAACCCTTTAAAAAGGGTTCTCCCCTCTCGCGCTCTCCCCTTCCTAAACTTTATAACTTGGTGAATTTACAACTGGATAAATATTAACCGGTTAACTTTTATAAAAGTCTTTTGGGAAGGGGGTCCGGGGGGAACCCTTTTCTTCAGAAAAGGGTTCCCCCCGGTCACATTACAAATCCTATTTCATCTCCATCTTATCCTGACGATGGATAACGGCCATGAGGCCTTGGTTGTAGAGGTTACGGGCGAAGCATTCGCAGGTCACGTCGCAACCGGTGCACACGTGCATGAACATGCTGCGGTTGCCCACGGCGATACTGCGGCCGCTGTAGGCTGCACCGATGGTGTCGGGGGGGATTTCCGTGAAGTATCCGGAAAACGGGTAGGGTTTGCGTTCGTCGTCGTCGAGGTAATAGCGGTAGCCGCCGTTGTGCTGGAAAATGGGGTGCCGGCCGGTGGATATGGCCAGGAACTGGGCGTCGCCGGGTTCGTAACGAAACCAGTCCAGGCCGTTGGCGCAGGTCGTTGCCGGCACGCCGAATTCCGCGCAGCCCACGCCTTCGACAAGGGCCAGGGCCATGCGTTCCCCGGCGGCGAGCCGGGAAAGGATTTGCGCCCGGATGCCGGTGAGGGAGGCGACGGGGCCGAGGTTGGCCGAGACCGGAATCACGGCGCTCGGCTCCGGGATCATGAGCAGCCGGCGCAGGGACGTGCCCTTGAAATAGCCGCCGGTGGCGGCCACGGCCATGTACTCGGGCAACCGGTCTCCGTCGGCCGGGCCGCCGCCGAAGAGGTCGAGGATATCCTGTTTCGAGACGATGCGCGAAAGGCTCGGATGATGGCGGAGCGTGTCGTGGTCACGGGGCGACAGGTCGTAGAGCCCGGCATAGTGGGCGCACCAGTTGCTGGTCACGGCCAGGCCGTCCAGGTTTTCCAGGTCGATGGGCGTCTCGGCCGGCACAAGCTCGCCCGTGCCGACCAGCACGGTGGTCATGCCGGACGCCGCGGCGAAGCGGGCCGCCTCGGCGAACGCGCCGGCCACGTGTTCCCGGCGCTCCTCGGGGGTAAGCGGGCTGTAGCGGCAGGAATAATACTGCTGGGAATAGGACAGGAAGGCGAACCCCGGATCGTAGCGGTCGATCAGGTCCAGGGTCGTGTCCGTGACCCAGGCGTTGCTGCCCCGGTCGCGGTCGCCGGGAAAGGGATGGCGGTCGAGGAGGCCCTTGACCATGCCGGTCACTGGCGCGTCCGACTCGGTCGGTCGGCCGCTTTGCAGGTCCACCACCTGCTGCCATTGCCGCGCGTCGAGAATGGCCAGACTCATGCCGAAGCCTCCTTGATGTTCCAGGCCATATGGGAGCCGCACAGGGAGATGCGCGCGCCGCAGGACGGGCAGGCGTCGCCATGGCAGTGGAAGGTGTCGAGCTTGTCGCCGCCGCAGCCCAGGCTATGGCGCTCGATGGCCACCGCGCCGCAGGACGGGCAGCGGGTGTTGACCCAGCGCGAACCGATGAAGTTGTGGAAATAGACGTAATCGAGCCGGCGGCCGCAGTCCTCGATCTTGGCGCTTATGGCCTCGATGCTCGGGTAGTCTTCCCGTTGCATCTTGTATTCCGGCAAAAGGCGGAACGCGTGCCAGGGGATGTCGCGGCGGATGCCGGCCAGAAAAACGGCCATGGCGTCGAGCTCGTGGTCGTTGACGCCTTCGATGACGGGCGTGGTCACCTCCACATGGACCTTGCGGGCCAGGGCCTCGATGTTGCGCAGGATCGGCCCGGCGTCGGGCACGCCCAGATACTCCTTGCAGAAATCAGGCGACAGGCCCTTGAGGCTCACGTTGACGAAGGAGAAGACCTCCGCCAGCCGCTCGGTCGCCGCAACGGTGGCGTAGCCGTTGGTCAGGCAGCCCATGGGCATGCCCGCGTCCCGGGCTTCCCGGGCCACCTGTTCGAGGCTCGGCAGCGAGACCGTGGGTTCGTTGACGGAAAAGACGATGGCGTGGCAGCCGTGCTTGCGGGCCTTGTCCACCAACGCCTTGGGGGACAGTTCGAGCATGATGTCGCTCAGGCCGGCCGGATCGACCTTGACCACTTCGGCGTTGGAGCAATAGCGGCAGTCGAAGTTGCAGCCGGCCGTGCCGATGATGAGGCAGCGCGCTCCGGGCCAGGCATGGTAAAAGGGCACGGTTTCCACCCGGGAGACGGCGGTGGCGCACCACCTGTCCGGGAATCGCTCCTCCACGCCGTTATCCCCGGCCCGGTACATCCGGCAGTAACCGAAACTTTCCGGTCCGAGCCGGCAGCGCCGTTCGCAAAAACCGCATTCCATCGCATCGCTCCTTGCCGCGCCTGATCCGCGCGGTCGCATTGTATCGCAGCATCAAGGGCAGGCGGCGTCAAGCCCAGCCCCGGCCCAGAAACCAGATAAGAATCGCCGCAACGCCCAGCACCGCATCGCCAGGCGTGAGCCGGAATCTGGCCCCGCGCCCCAGGGCATTGCCGGAAATGCCCCGCATTTCGAGGGACAGGGCCAGGTCCGTGGAGCGCTTCACCTGGGCCAGGAAGACCGGCACGAAAAGCGGCAGAATGTTTTTCGGGTTCACCAGCCGTTTCGGCTCGAAGCCCCGGCAGCGCTGCACGGTGACGACGTGCATGGCCAGGGAAAAGACGTTCGGGACCATGGTGACCAGGGTGGAGACGAAAAGGACCGCCTTGCCCGGCAGATGCACCCCGCGCAGGGACAGGAGCAGGTCGGAAAAGGTCGTCCACTTGACCACCAGGATATCGGCCAAAACAAGCAGGAAAAGGCGCAGGGAGAAAACGGACAGCCAGGAAAGACCGAGCCACACGCCCTCGCGCCAGGTGGAAGCCTCCTCCACGCCGCCGAGAACGAAAATGACCAGCAGCGTGGGCAACGAGGCGGCAAAGACCACGAACATCACCCACACGCTCTTGTCCCAGTCGCCCGAAGCGGCGAGCAGCCCGGCCAAAAGGGCGATCAGTCCGAGCAGCACCCGCCAGTCCTGGCAATAAAAGGCATAGACGGAAAGGGACACGGCAAAGAAGCACTTGCCCAGGGCCGAGGCGTTTTTAAGCGTGGCGATCATGGCTCGTAAGATGGGGGTTTGGTCCGTCGGAAACGATGCGGCCTTCTTCGAGCCGCACCCAGCGCGTGGCGGCCATGGCCGCGAAGGCGCCCTCGTGGGTGGCGAAGAGGATGGCCTTGCCCTCCCCGGCCAGTCGCCGGACGATGCCGGCCATGTGGACCATGTTGGCGTCGTCGAGGCCGGTCGTGGGCTCGTCCAGACACAACACGGCCGGCCCGGCCACGAGGACGGCGGCCAGGCACAACCGGCGCTTCTCGCCGAAGCTCAAGGAAAACGGCGCCCGCTCGTCCATGCCGGAAAGTCCCAGGCCGGCGAGCACGTCGCCGCAACGCCGGGACCGTTCCTCCCGGGGCACGCCCAGGTTGGCCAGCCAGTAGCCGCACTCGGCCTCCACGGTATGGGCGAAGATCTGGTCCTCGGGATTTTGGAACATGAGGCCCACGTCGCGCGACGGGAGAAGCCCCTCCCCGAGGCGGACCGTACCGGAACCCGGTTTGGAAAGTCCCTTGGCCAGGCGCAGCAGAGTCGATTTGCCGACGCCGTTGGGACCGAGCAGGGCCACGGATTCCCCCGGCCGCACGGCCAGATCGATGTCCCGCAGCACCGGCTCGCCCTTGGCGTAGGCGAAGGAGAGGTCGGAAAAAGCGACGGCCGGCTCCCCGGCGGCATCGACCGGCGCGAAAGGCGGCAGGGGCGCGGCCATGGCCGGATCGCCGTCGGAAGCGTGGGCCTCGAAGGGGCCGTCGGCCACGAGCCTGCCGTCGGCCACGGACAGCACCCGCTCGGCGAACCCGGACAGCCGGGCCAGGTCGTGCTCGATGACCAGGACGATCCAGCCGTGGCAGCGGCACAGGCGGCCAAGATGGGCGAAGAGCCGGTCCGCGGCGGCGGCGTCCAGGTAGCTGGTGGGCTCGTCGAGAAGCAGCACCCTGGGTTCCATGGCCAGCATGGACAGGACGGCGGTCAGCTGCTTTTGGCCGAGGGACAGCTTGGAAACGGGGGCATCGCGGCGCGCGCCGAAAGCGTAGCGGTCGAGAAGCGCGTCGGCCACGGCGGCGCAGCGCGTTTCGTCCTCGCCGCGCACGCGCAGGGCCAGGGCCAGCTCCTCGTAGACCGTGCGGCAAAAAAGCTGGGCCTCGGGGTTCTGGCCGACCAGCCCGGCAAACCCGCACGGCGCGCCTTCCGTCCCGTCCGCGCCGTCGTAGCGCAGCACGCCCGTGGTCTCGCCGGCCAGGGCCAGCCGGTGCGCCCCGCACAGATGATAACCCAGGGTGGATTTGCCCGCGCCAGAGGGACCGACGATGCCCACCCGCTCGCCCGCGGCGATGCGCAGGCTCACGTCGGCCAGGATGGGCCGGTCCGCGCCGACGGGCACAAAGGATACGCCCTCCAGTTCGATCATGTCCGCAGCCGCAGCATGGCCACGGCGGCCAGGCCGCCGACCCGTTTCCAGACCGTGAGCGCCAGCCACACGCCCAGGGCGTTGATGCCGAGCGAAGTGACCAGGGAGATGCCGAAAAGGACTTGCGAGGCCGTGGCCCAGGGCATGCCCATGGCCACGCGCGCGACCATGGCGGCGCTTGGGCCGATGAGCCCGCCGACCAGCATGGCCACGTAGGCCCGACCCAGGGGCATGGAGTTTCGCAGCCAGGTGAAAAGCGCGTCGTAGACCAGGCCCTGGACGGCCGCGGGCACGAGCTTCATGAAACCGGGGTCGCCCCCGGCCGCCGGCATGAAGACGGCGGCCAGGAGGCCCCAGGCCAGTTCATAGGCGATAAGCGTGCCGAAGCGATCGAGCATCAGACGCGTTATCACCATGAGCATGACCGAAACGACCATTTCCAGTCGCGCCACCGCGTGAATGGCCGTCATTTGCAGCGCGGTCTTGAAGACCATGCCCCAGCCGAAATCAAGCGCCACCATGGAGGCGAAGAAAACGACCTGGGCCGTGGTCAGACCGCGCTTTTTCAGAACTTGCATGACAGTTCCATAAAGAGCATCCGTCCGGGGTTTAACGTGTTGGGGTTGTGCGCGTCGACATACTGGTGGTCGAGCAGGTTCTCGCCGGAAAGCGACACGGTGAAGTTCTTGCCGTAGCCGCCCAGAAAATCCAGATTACGCCAAAGCTTGGCATTGACCAGGGCATGGGGCGGAATGATGTTGGCGTCGGTATTGAGGTCGTCGCCGTACATGAGCCCCACGTACTGCACGGCAAACTTGGCGTTGACGTACTTGTTGAGCCAATTGAAACCGCCATTGAACGAATTCTGCGGCACATAGGGCAACAGCTTGCCCACGAGATCCGGCCGGCCCGGGAAGTCGGCCACCCGCGAATCGTTGAAAGTGTAGTTGGCGAAGAGCGTGAACCGCTTGAGCACGTCGATGTCCTGGAACTTGAAGGGGTCCCATTCGCCGTTGAGCTCCATGCCCCAGATCTGCACTTCGCCGATGTTCTGCTTCTGAAAGATGCCGGGGAGGACCGTCACGTAGGACTGGAAATCACGCCCCACGGAAAAATAGCCCGATCCCGACAGGCGCACGTTTTCCAGCGGCTGCCAGTCCGAGCCGACTTCGTAGGTATCGAGCTTTTCCGGTCCGAGCGACGGATTGGAGATCTTGGAGCCGCCCTTCATCTTGCCCGTGCGGTACATGTCGTCGAGAAGCGGGGCGCGGAAAGCGTGGCCGTAGGACAGGTAGGCGCTCAGGTTGTCCAGGAAGAAGTATTTGACCGAGGCGCGGGGGCTCCAGTCGTCCCAGGTATGATCGGGATAATACTCGGTGTACTTGCTCAGCTTGGCGATGTTCGTGTCGTAGTGGCCGTCGAAGGTGGTGGCGTTGTCGTAGCGCAGGCCGGCCAGGAAAATGAGCTTGTCGTCCAGGAACTTGAGCTGATCCTGGCCGAAGATGCCGTAGCTGCGGATCTTGCCGTAGTCCGTGGCGAAGATAGGATCGGTGCGGCCATAGTCCGTGCCGTCCATGATGCCGAGCCTGTAGTCGAAGCCCACGGTGAAGGTGTTGAAACCCACGACCTTGGACAGGTTGGTCAGCAGGCCGTAGTTTTTGCGATCGACCTTGGAATCGGTGCGGCTGTAGGCGTCTATGTTCGTGTAGTCCGACCAGGATTCGTTGGTGCGGTCGTAGTGCACATCCTGGAAATAGGCGTTCACCATCGCGGACCAACCGCCCCAGGACCCGGTGAACTTGCCCTGCCAAGCGTCGGTGTCGTAGCCCCGGTTCTTGCCGTCGTAGGCGAAGTATTCCGTGCCCTCGCCGGCTTTCTGGTTGTCCTTGGTGTACTGGAATTCCAGATTGTTGCTTTCGTTGATGTCCCAGCCGGCCTTGATGTTGAGCGTCTTTTCCCGAATGAAGGAATTGACCGAAAAGGGTGTCTGCTCGTCGCTCGGCGTGGCCATGTAGCCAGGCGAGTTGTGGTACCGGGCGGAGGCCCGCAGATAGAGGGCCTTGGGCTCCTCGGAGGTACGCAGGGCGGCCACGCCCCGCACCTGCCAGTCGTCGTAGGTGCCGTAGGTGGTGGAGGCCGAGGCCGAGGCGATCTTGGTCGGCTTCTCGGTGATGATGTTGATGACGCCGCCCATGGCGTTGTTGCCGTAGATCGAGGCGGCCGGCCCCTTGAGGATTTCGATGCGCTTGATGTCCTCGAGGTTGATGCGGTTCCAGTTCACGTCGCCCATGTCGGAGCTGTTCTGGGGCACGCCGTCGATGAGCACCAGGGTGCGGCCCTGCTCGTTGCCGAGCCCGCGCAGGGACACCACCGCCTTGAAGCTGAACACCCCGCTCGGGCGGTATACGTGGGCCCCCGAAACGTAGGAAAGCGCCTCGTCCACGGTCTGAACAGGCATTTCCTTGAGTTCCCGCCTGGTGATGACGACGACGCGGCCGGGCACATCCTTCATCGGCTGCTCGGTGCGCGTGGCCGTGACCACCATATCGCTCATCTGGGTGTCCGCCTCCCCCGACTGCTGCCCGGCGGACAGCGACGGCGTCAGGCACAGGCCTGCAACAAACGCCATGACCATGAAACGTTTCATGTTCCCCCCGTAGTCGACCCGCTTTCGCAAGCCCTTTGGTTCCCGACATCGCCGACGGCGCTTCGCGTCGCCGGTCCCTTTCCCTCCACACGGCCCGCCCTCTCGGGCTTGCATGCCGGCGGCCGGCCGTATTGCAGCCGCCGGTCGGAGCCCTTGCCGGCGGGAGCAGCTTTCCCCCCACAGGCGCGCAGTCACCCGCACAAAGGCCCGACGATCTTTTGACTGCTGTAGACACTATCACGATTTATACTATATGCATGACAGTAAGGGACTCTCAAAAAAAAGACGTTATAGCAAAAAATTTTAAGCAATAAAAAAAGGAATAAATTGGCGCTACAGCAGCGCACCTTGACTTTGGCAGTCCAATAGAGGAAGGTTTCCAAAATAGCAATAGTACACGATTTTTATAAAATCGTGACGCTCAACGTGTTTTCCATTCAAACAAGCGGCTCATCGTCCGTCACGCACGGTATCCATGGAACACTATACCGGACAAATGCTCCACAATCCGGAACAGGACGCGGCTTATCTTGATCTCGGGCCGCTCATCTGCGAACAGTGCGGTCTGGACGAACTGGAAAGCATAGGGAGCGCGCTTTTCAATGCGCCCGCGGACGAGCCGCGCCAAAGTGAAACGCCCTGGCTTTGGCTCGCGCTCTCCCTTGGACTGCACGCCGTGCTGCTGGTGTCGCTGGCCGCGGCCGGGGTGTTCACCCTGCCCCATGAAGAGCCGCCGCTCGAAACCGTGGTCGAACTCAATCTCGGCGGTCTGGGCGGTTCCGGCGGGGACGGGAAACTGCCCGGCGGCGGCGACGGCAGGCCGGCCGGGGAAACAGCTCCAGCCCCGGCCCCCGCCCCGCCTCGGACAACGGCCCAGGCGGAGGAGCCGAGTCCTCCGCCCGAACCGGCCGCCCCGCCGCGGCAAGCCGTCCCCGTCCCCGCACCGGAAAAGACGCCGCCGCCCGAGCCCAAACCGACTCCGGCCGTCGCGCCCAAACCCAAGCCGGAACCCACGCCCAAGGCGCGGCCCGCAACGAAACACGCCGTCAAGCGCCAGCCCCGTCGGAGGGCCGCGTCGGCCAAAACGGAACCGAGGCCGCAAGCCGCGCCGGCCGTTGCCGCAACAGCCGGCCATGGCCAGGGAGCAGGGATGGGAAGCGGGGAAGGCGCGCCGGGAATCGACGGCCAGGGAGGCGGCAAGGGGCCGGGGCATGGTCCGGGGACGGGGGGATTGGGCGGCACCGGGCCCGGCGGCGGAGGCGGCGGGGAATACGTGGGCGCGTTCGGCAGGGGCGACGGCCCGACCTTTCGCCATCGCACCCTGCCCCGCTATCCCGCCAACGCCCGCATCGACGGCGAGGAAGGCTCGGTGGTGCTGCGCCTTTTCATAAACGCGTCGGGCGAACTCCAAAACGCCGAGGTCGTGCGGCAAAGCGGCCTGGAATTCGCCCGGTCGGCGCTGGCGGCGGTGAAGGCCTCCACCTTTTTTCCGGCCAAACGAGGCGGCCGGCCCGTGCCCTGCCGCGCCCTGCTGACCATCCACTTCAAGCTGAACTGAGCCGCCTCGCCGGACCGCTCCCGGGCGGGCATAAAAAACGGCGGGAGCGGCCCGGGCCGCTCCCGGCCATGCGGGGAGGGCGCGGGAAACCCTCTCCCAAGCCCCCTCTCCCCTTGCGCAAGGCCGAAGCCCCGCGCCCCCATGTTCAGGATTTTGTACCCGTACCCCAAAAAAACCTGGAGGCGATCCGGCCGTGCCGGGCTGGCCGCGCGAGTGGCGGCCCGCCCCCGGAAAACCTGGGAACGCCCGACCGGCGGCGATGCGCCCGGGTCCAAAATGAAAAAGGCTTTCCGGGAGCCACCCGAAAAGCCTTTTTCCAAAAAGTGTTGTGTAGAGGAAGGATACTTTTTCCTTAGCAGCCGCCGTGCCAGAACACGTCATTCGGCCGCCTCAACATTTTTTTCTATCATCTTCAATATGTTATAGAGTCGACTTGGGAGCCTGTCCGCGGCGGCCGGCGTCCTGGCGCGTACAGGATTCTGTACCGCCCGCAAAAGAGTCACGAATCCGGGACAAGGATTTGTACCCGTCCCCACGCCAAACGGAAACGTTCCCTTCGCCCCCCCGCAGGGCCTCGCACCGTCGCGCCGCGACATACGCCGGCGCGGGCGAATCCCGCGTTGCCCCTTGCCCCCGGAGCCCTGGCCGCCTATATCTCTGCGTCACGAAATAGTCACAGTGTCGAAACGCCTTCGCCACATAAGGAACACGCATGGCCAATCGTTCCATCCGCTTGCATTTTCTTCTCTGGACCTGGGGATTTTTCCTGCTTGTCCTGTGCGGGGTGTTCATATTCGTCACCAATCAGGCCGAAAGGGCCCTGGTGGAGGAAGCGGAACAACGGGCCAAGTCCTCCCTGGACATGGTCGCGTTCCTGCTGGCCCGCGAACCGGGCCTCAAGACCGAAACCGATCTGGCCCACTTCGCCGACACTCTCGGCACGCACCTGGGCCTTCGCTTCACCTATGTCGTTTCCGGCCGGGTCGTGGCCGATTCGGCCGTGCGGGCCGAGGGCGTGGCCGCCATGGAAGACCACGCCGGCCGGCCCGAGGTGCGCCAGGCCGAAGCCGGCGGCATCGGCAAGGACGTGCGCAAAAGCAGGACGCTCGGCCGCGACATGGTCTACGTGGCCAAGGCCTATGCCGGCGGCAACGGCGTGCCGGCGGGCATTTTGCGCCTGGCCTTGCCGGTGTCGGCCCTCGGCGGGGAGCTGTCGCGGTTTCGCGACGCGCTCTTGGCCGTTTTGGCCCTGGTGTTTCTGGCCGGGGGCGTGGCCGCCTTCGGCCTGGCGCGCGGCATGTCCCGCTCCATCGGTGAAATCGCCAACGTGGTCGCGGCCGTGGGCCAGGGACACTACGACCGGCGCATCCACATCGTGCCGGCCCGGGATTTCGCGCCGCTGGCCGCGGCCATCAACGTGCTGGCCGAGCGCATCGGCGACCATGTCCGGGAAATCGAGGAGCACCGCCAGCGCCAGGAAGCGGTGTTCGAGAGCATGGCCGAAGGCGTGGTTATCCTGGACGGCCAGGAACGGATCGTGGCCGCCAACCGGGCGTTGCGGGAGATGTTTCCCAAAAAGGCCGATATCGTCGGCCGCTCGCCCCTCGAGGCAGGCATGCCCCTTTGCGTGGAGCGCTCCCTGGCCGCCTTCGACCCGGAGGCCGGCGTGGCCCAACGCGTGGGGCGCTTCGAACTGCAAAACACCCGGGTGACCGAGGTGACCGTGGCGGCGCTGCCCGGCGACCCGGACACGGCCGGCCGCGTGGTCACCTTTCACGACGTGACCGAGGCCGCGACCATGGACCGCATTTTCCGGGACTTCGTCATCGACGCCTCCCACAACCTGCGCACGCCCCTGACCAAGGTGCGCGGATTCGCCGAAACGGCGCTGACCATGCTCACCGAACGGCCGGACGGCGCGCCGGAAAATCCTCCGGCCCCTGCGGACGGATTGGACGGCACGGCCATGGCCAAGGCCCTAAGCGCCGTGGTTCGCGCCGCCGACGACATGAAGGCCATCATCGACGACCTGCTCGCCGCCGCCCGCGACCGCTACGCCGCCGCAAGGGCCGCCGCGGCCAGCGACGCGCTGTCCGCCCTCAAGCAGGCCATGGCCACCCATGCGCCGCTGTTTCGGGCCAAGACGGTGACGGCGCGGCTGGAAACCCCGCCGCCGGGATCTTTTCCCGTGCTGGCCGGACACGAGGCCATGGTGCGGGCCTTCGGCTCGCTTCTGTCCCAGACGCCGAACGACGTGAGCCTGACCGTCAGCGTGACCCGGGAAGCGGGTTTCGTGGAGGTGCGTTTCATGGGACCGGCCAATCTCGACCTCGTCCTGCCCGAGGCGGAGCTTGCGCCGTACGGCGGGGAAGCGGCGCTGAATGGAGCCGTCCGGGTGGTGCGCCTGCCCCTGGCCGGCGCGTAACGACGCGATTTCGGGAAACCGCCCCGACGCGCGGTTTCCCCCATACAAGCAGTTAACAAAGCGGAGACGCCATGGGGTTCAGCCTGTTTCCCAGGTCCGTGAAATTCTACGACCTGTTTGCCGAGCAACACCGTAAACTCGTCAAGGCCGCGATCATCCTCGACGAACTGTTCACCACCTTCGACGACGTGGAGGATCGCTGCCGGCGCATCACCATCATCGAGTCCGAGGGCAACACCATCAGCCGGCGCATCGCCAAGGAACTCTCACTCACCTTCATTACGCCCATCGACCGCGAGGACATCCACGAGATCAACCTCACCCAGGAAGACATCCTGAACCTCATCAAGGCCATCGCCTCCCGGGTGGGGCTTTTCGGCTTCGACCGCATCCGCTATCCCGCCCGGCGCATCATCAGCAACCTGCGGGCCATGATCGAGGAAATCGGGGCCGTGCTCGCGCACATGCGCCAGAACAAGCAGGCCGAGCAGCAGTTTCTCAAGATCGAAGGCCTCAAGCACGAGTGCGAAACCCTGATCATGGTCGGCATCGGCGAACTCTACGACGGCGGCGAGGACTGCGCCGGCTACGCGGCCATTCTCGAAATCGTCAAATGGAAGCACCTGTTCGACCGCATCGAGGCGGCCGTCGAGCGCACCGAATCCCTCTCCGACGTGCTCGAAGGCGTGGTGCTCAAAAATGCCTGATATCCCGGTGCTGCTCATCGCGGTGGTCGGCATCGCGCTGCTGTTCGATTTCACCAACGGCGCCCACGACAGCGCCAACGCCATCGCCACGGTCGTTTCCACCAAGGTGCTCTCGCCGCTGACCGCCGTGTGCATGGCCGGCGTCCTGAACCTGGTGGGCGCTTTTCTGGGCACGGCCGTGGCCCATACCATGGGCAGCGGCATCGTGCGGCCCGACGTGGTCTCCGGCAGCCAGGGCGTGGTCCTGGCCGCGCTTATGGGGGCGATCATCTGGAACCTGCTCACCTGGTACTGGGGACTGCCGTCGTCGTCGTCCCACGCCCTGGTCGGCGGGCTCATCGGCGCGGCCGTGGCCTATGGCGGCTGGGATACGCCGAGCTACGGCTCCATCGCCCACAAGGTCCTGCTGCCGCTGGTGCTTTCGCCCCTGGCCGGGTTCGTGTCCGGCTACCTGCTCATGGTGCTCCTGTCGTGGCTGGTGCGCCGCAGCACGCCGCACCGGGTCAACGGCCTTTTCAAGAAGCTGCAAATCCTGTCCTCGGCCTTCATGGCCACCAGCCACGGCCTAAACGACGCCCAGAAGACCATGGGCATCATCACCCTGGCCCTGTTCCTGGCCGGTTCGATTCCGGAAATGACCGTGCCCTTCTGGGTCAAACTCGCCTGCGCCGCCTCCATGGGCCTCGGCACGGCCTCCGGCGGCTGGAAGATCGTCAAGACCATGGGGCACAAGATCTTCAAACTCGAGCCCATCCACGGCTTCGCCGCGGAAACGGCGGCGGCGGCCGTCATCAGCGGCGCTTCGGTCCTGGGCGCGCCCATCTCCACCACCCACACCATCTCCACCACGGTCATCGGCGTGGGCGCGTCCAAGCGCCTGTCCGCCGTGCGCTGGGGCGTGGCCGGCCGACTGGTCATGGCCTGGGTCATGACCATCCCGGCGGCGGCCCTGGCCTCGGCGGCCTGCTACTGGCTGCTCGCCCTCACCGGCATCGCCCGGTAACGAGGCCGAAAAAGGAAGGGGGACACCGTTCTTGCGGAAAGGCGTCCCCCCGTTTCTTCTCGTTCCCTGCCCCTCAATCGCTGTCCACCCACTCTTTTTTGGCTTCGGAGTAGGGCGTGACGGGCGTGGTGAAGCGTCTGTCGCAGCGCACGTCCACCACGCAAGGCCCTTCTCCGGACAGGCCTTCGGCGAAAGCCGGGGCCAGTTCCTCGGGCCTTGTCACCGTGAGGCCCCGCGCGCCCATGGCCCGGCCGAAGGCGGCGAAGTCGTGTCCGGGCAGCTCGGCCAGGGCTCCGGGGCCGGGTCCTTCCTGGATGGCCCGCAGCCAGACGTTGCCCAGGGCGTTGTTGTTGACCACCACAAAGAGGATCGGCAGGCCGTAGCGGGCGGCCGTGGCCACCTCCATGCCATGCATGAGCATGCAGCCGTCGCCGGTGACGCAGGCGACGGGCGTTTGGCCCAGGGCCGCCTTGATGCCGACCGCCGCCGGGATGGCCCAGCCCATGGGGCCGAGGTTGGAGGCCGTATAGTACGTGCGCGGACCGTATGCCTTGAAATAATGGGCGAAAAACGCCCGGTGCGCCCCCGAGTCCACGGCCACGGCCGCGTCCCGGGGCAGGGCCTGGCGCAGCTCGGCCGCCACCCGCGCCGGGTGCAGGGGCACGTCCTCGCTTGCGGCGTGCCCGGGGTCGTACTCGCGCGGTCCGGACGCCCGGATGGACGCCAGCCAGGCCGCCCGGGCCTGGTTGCCGGCCCGCAGGTGCATCACCCGGGCCGAACCGCCCTCCATCATCAGGGTCAGCGCTGCCCGGCAGTCCCCCACGATGGGCACGTGGGTATGGAAGGTGCGGCCGATGGCGGGCGGGTCCACGTCCACATGGACCAGGGCGCGCGTGGGCAGCATCTTCCGGTCCCAGAAGAGGGTATCGCGCTGGGACAGGCCGCTGCCGAGCACGATGAGCACCTCCACCCGGCCGGACAGAAACGTTTCGATGGCGTGGCGGTGGCCGGCGTAGCCGAAGATGCCGAGCGAAAGCCGGTGGTCTTCCGGGAACGCCCCTTTGGCCCGCAAGGTCGTGGCCACCGGGATTTCGAACTGTTCGGCAAAGGCGACCAGGCAGTCCGTGGCCCCGGATTTCTCCACCCCGGCCCCGGCCAGGATGGCCACCCGCGTGGGAGCCTCGCCGCCGCCGTCCGGCACCAGCACGCGCCACAGCCGCTCCACGGCGCTGCCGTCCACGAAGCGGGGCCGGTAGACCGAGTCGTCGAGCGCCTCCCAGGGCGAAGGGACTTCCGCGCGCTGCACGTCCAGGGGCAGGCTCATGTGGACCGGGGCCTTGGGACCGGCCAGCATGCGCGTCAGGCAGGCCCGCAGGTGGTGATGGGTAAGGTGCGGATTTTCCACGGACACCGAGAGCGCCGTGACCGGGGAGAGCAAGGCCACGTCGTTGAGCGACGCCGGTGAGGAGTCCTGGAACCCGCCGCGCCCTTCCCAGTCGGTCGGCACCTGCCCGGTGACGAAGAGCACCGGCGAGGCGTCGGCCCGGGCCGAGGCGGCGGCGGTCACCAGATTGGTCACGCCCGGTCCGCCGATGGCCAGGGCCACCCCGAAACGGCCCGAGGCCCGGGCGTAACCGTCGGCCATGTAGGCGGCGCCGGATTCGTGGGCGGCCACAATGGGCGTCATGCCCGGCGTGGCGGCGAGATCGGGCAGAAAAGGATCGACAAGGCCGCCGGGGACCAGAAACGTGTGCCCCACACCCTCGGCGACAAGGCTTTCAAGCAGATAGGCCGTGGTCCGCATGACCCCTCCCGTGTTGGGATTGCATCACGTAGGCCATGATGCTTCGGGAGCGGACAGGCGTCAAGGATGTGGCCGGGTTGCGGGCGAAGGGCGGCGCGCATTGCCTCCGCCCGGCCTGGAGTGCTACCGTTGAAAATACCCTGGCCGCCATGTGCCGCGCGCCGGGGGAAAACCTGTCAAAGGAGTGCGACGTGGCGGAAAAGAAAGCGAAATTCACGGCCGTTTGCCCGAGCTGCGGGGAAAAGGTCACGGTCGAGGCGACCGAGGCCGACATCAAGGGCGGCAAGGTGGCCGTGGCCCGGAAGTGCCAGCGCTGCCTGAACCAGTTCGAGGCCATCACCGACCTCGATTGCCTGGAATGGGACGACGCCTGCAAAACCGATATCAGCCGTTTCGGTTAAATAAGATGCCTGGGGAACCCTTGTCTTACGAAAGGGTTTCCCCTGGCCCCCCAAAGCGCCCTCCCCTTTTCCTTTTGACAGAAAGCTGGGAGAGGTCTAAAAAACAAGTGGTTACGACCATAACGAAAAGGGAACCCAATAACAGCGCATCGCGTTTTCGCGAAAAGCTGGTGATGCCATTGGCCCGCATGCTCGCCACGCAGCCTGCATGAATTTCGCGACGATCGCCCCGCCGTCCGCCTCGCATCGTCGTCTCCGGCCGGTCCGCGATATGCCTTCCGACCCCTCTTGCCCGCTGCCGCACGGGTAACGCTTCGCCCTCGAAAACAACGTTCCTTTTCAAAGCGGCATGGGCTTGATCGTACTGGTGACACCTTTTATATTTTCTTATCCACAAGGAAGGGGCCACGCGCCTCCACGGGAAGACGAAGACCGCAAGCCGCGCCCCGCCGCCTGGAGCCTGACGAGACCGCCGCATGTCCATACACCCCGAAAAAAACGCCGGCATCGCCCTGTGCGAAGGCAACCTCTTCATCATCAGCGTCCTTCGCGCCAAGGGGCGGGTGGCGCGGGCCTGGAGCACGGGGAAGATGCTCCACAACATGAATTACCTGCTCGGGGCCAGACTGTCCGGGGAGGAATCCTTTTTCGCCCAGCGCCCCCACTGCCTGTGCAACGCCGGCCATGCCCTGGCCGCCACCCGGGCCCTGGAACGGCTCATCGGCATACGCCTGCCCGAATCCGCGCGTCTGGCGCGAAACATCGTGCACGCGCTCCAGTACCTTCTCGACCATCTCACCCATTTCTACTTGTTCTATAGCAACGACTGGCTGGACCTCGCCGCCGCCCTGCGCGCCTCGCCCGAAAAGACGGCCGCCTTTGCCCGCGAAAAAAGCCCCTCCCTCGCCGCCGGGGCGAAATTCTACCAAGAGGCGCAAGGCCTGCTGGCCGCCCTGGCCGCGGGCGACGGCGGCACGGTCTTTTCCGTGGGCAAGGCCGGCCACCCGGCCCAGAACGCCTCGCCCGAAGCCAGCCTGCTCGTTTTGAGTCACATCCAGCCGGCCATGGACATCCGGACCAAGCTGACGAGAGCCCAGGGCATCCTGCGCGGCGCGTTGGCCGCCAACGCCACCTGGCATATCGGGGGGCTCCCCCAAAGCGCCAGCCTGACCGGCGGCGGCAATCCCGACCTTTCCCCCACGGCCCGGGCCGCCTGCGCGGCGCTTTTGGGCGAGTGCCGGCAATTTATCGAGGGCACCTTCCTGCCCGACGTTCTGCTCGTCGGCGGCATCTATAAGGATTGGGCCGCCGTGGGCCGCTCCGACGCCTTTTTGTCCTGGGGGGAGTTCCCCGGCCCGGAGGGGGGCGACGCCCTTTTCCCGGGCGGCGTCTTCACGGTTAAAGACGCCGGCCAGGCCGCGCCGGCCAGCCCGGACGCGGTCACCGACGAGACGGACCCGGGCTGGGCCGAGCGGGACAAGGACCGCTACCGGCTGCGCTTCGGCCCGGGGGAAACGGCCTACCACTGGCGAAACGACGATTTCCGCTGGTTCAGCGCGCCGCGCCATGCCGGCCGGGCCTGCGAGGTCGGGCCCGTGGCCCGCATCGTCGGAGCCTACGGACGCGCCAACGCCATGGTCCGGGAGCTTGCGGACGCGGCCTTGACAGCGCTCGGTCTGCCGCTTGGAGCGCTTGATTCCGTCATCGGCCGGGTGCTGGCCCGGGGCATCGAATCCGTGGCCTGCATCCGCTCCGTCACGGCCTGGCTCGGCGACCTCGACCGCTGCCTCGACGCGGAAAACCCGGTCCTGCAGGTGCCTTTCACGCTCCCGGACAGCGGCGAGGGCATCGGCCTGGCGGAACTCACACGGGGCGCGCTCGTGCACCGCATCCGCCTGCGAAACCGGCGGATCGTCGCCCACGAGGCGCTCGTGCCCTCGCTTTGGAACTTCTCCCCCCGAAGCGGCGACGGGATTCCCGGCCCCCTGGAGCGGGCCCTGCTGGACATCCCGGTGGCCGACCCGGCCAATCCACTGGAACTCTTGCGCGTCATACACACGTTCGATCCCTGCAACGCCTGCGTGCTGCGCGTCGAGGACGCCGACACCGGCCGCGTGACAAGCACCAACGCGAAATAAGCGGGAAAAAGGATGCGGCCATGAACAGACGGGAAATCCTCGACGCCCTGGGCGATCCGGCGGCCGGAAAGGCGCTTTTTACGGAGGCCGACCGCGTGCGCCGGGAACATTGCGGCGACGAGGCCCAGCTGCGCGGCGTGGTGCACTTTTCCAACCACTGCTCGTGCGACGACCTTTATTGCGGCCTGCGCGCAAGCAACCGCGCCATCGAGCGCTTTCGCATGTCCGAGGATACGGTCGTGGAGACCGCCCTCGCCGTGGCCGACGCAGGGCTTCGCACCGTGGTCCTCCAATCCGGCGAGGACGGCTACTACACCCGGGAGCGGGTCCGCTCGATCCTGCGCCGGATTCTCGACCAGGCCGACGTGGCCGTCACCCTGAGCCTCGGCGAGCGCTCGCCGGACGATTTGCGCGCCTTCCGGGACGCCGGGGCCGGCCGCTACCTCATGAAGCACGAGACCATGAACCCGGAGCTTTACGCCCGGATGCGCCCCGGACGCACGCTGGCCGGGCGGCTTCGCGCTTTAAAGACCATCCGGGACCTGGGCTACCAGACGGGCGTGGGCAACATTGTCGGCCTGCCCGGCCAAACCCTGGACGATCTGGCCGACGACATCCTCTTTTTCCAGGACTTCCAACCGGACATGGTCAACATCGGGCCGTTTATTCCGGACGGCAGCACGCCGCTCGGGAGCGAGCCGGCCGGGGACATCGAACTGATGCTGCGCGTCTTCGCCCTGACCCGCATCGTGACCCGGAACACCCATCTGGCGGCGGCCAACACCGTCGCGACATTGGACCCGGACCAGGGCCAGTACCGAGCGCTCGTCCAGGGCGGGGCCAACGTCATCATGCCCAACTGCAACCCCTTCGCCCAAAGCAAAAAAGACAAAATCGAATACGAATTCCAGATCACCACCAAAAAACGGTACGTCTCCGTCGACGAGGCGAAAAACGTGCTGGCCCGCGCCGGACGCACGATCGGCTCCAGTCGCGGTGATTCCCTCAAGATGCAAGGAGCGGCGCATGATTAAGATCGCCATCTACGGCAAGGGCGGCATCGGCAAATCCACCGTGACCTCAAGCCTCTCGGCCGCCCTGAGCCTCGAGGGCCGCAAGGTCATGCAGATCGGCTGCGACCCGAAAACGGACTCCACCATCAATCTGCTGCGCGGCCTGACCCCGCCGCCCATCCTGCAATACCTCCAGGAACACGGCCGGCCGGCCAGCCTCGACGAGATCGCCCGCACCGGTTTCGGCGGCACCACCTGCCTGGAGGTCGGCGGCCCGACTCCCGGCGTCGGCTGCTTCGGCCGGGGCATGCTCACCGCCTTCGAGCTGCTGGAAGAAATGAACGCCTACGCGACCTACGCCCCGGACGTGGTGCTCTACGACATCCTGGCCGACATCGTCTGCGGCGGCATCGCCGTGCCCATGCGCGAAGGCTTCGCCGACAAGGTGGCCATCGTCACCTCGGGCGAAAAAATGGCCCTGCTCGCCGCCCGCAACATCATCCTGGCCCTGCGCCATTTCGCCGACCGCCACTACGCCGAGCTCGGCGGGCTGATCCTCAACTGCCGCGACATGGCCGACGAGAAGGCCCGGGTGGAGGATTTCGCCGCCAAAATGGACACCACCATCCTCGGCGTCATCCCCCGCGACCGGGCCATCCACGCCTTCGAGGAAGAAGGCAGGACCATCGTGGAAGGCGACCCCGGACTGCCGACCTCCCTCGAATTCCGCAACCTCGCCCGGACCATGATGGGATTATAGGAAAGGAAGCGATGCGAGAGGGGAAACCCTTTAAAAAGGGTTCTCCCCTCTCGCGCTCTCCCCTTCCTAAACTTTTTTCCTTTTCTCATGAGCTGATGGGAAAGGGGGACTGAGAAGACAACAGGAGAACGCCATGCGCGCAACACAAGCCTCGATCGAGATGGCGCGGCTCACGCGACGGGAGGATTTCCCCTTCGCGCCGCTGGAGGGCGTGGGCCCCAATCTGGCCGGCTGGGGCGTCATCGAAACCTCGCTCCTTTTGCCCGAGTCGCTTTCCATCATGGTCGGGCCCTCGGCCTGCCTGCGCCACTCGGCCTTCATGGCCCATGCCCGAGGATTCGGCGACCGCTTCTATATGCTGTGCCTCGAGGAAGTGGACATGACCATGGGCCGGCATCTGGACAAGATCGAGAAGGCCGTGCGGGACATCGCGGCCACCCGGCCGGAAAAGGCCATCTTCCTCATCGTCGGCTGCCCGGACTACATCCTGGGCACGGATTTCACCGGCGTGCTCGAGCGGCTCACGGCCGCCACCGGCCGCCGCGTCATCCTCGGGGCCATGGCCCCCATCACCATCGGGCTCAAGGAATCGCCCTTCACCTCGGCCTACACCTCGTTTTTCGAGTTTTTAAAGGATGCGCCGCGCACGCCCGATCCCGACGCCGTGAACCTGCTCGGCACCTTCATGCCGCTTTCCCCGGACGGCGAATTCTACGCGGTGCTGCGGGCGGCCGGCCTGTCGCGCCTCACCCAGATTCCCCTTTGCGCCGATCTCGAGGAGTTTTCCCGCATGGCCTCGGCCGGGCATTCCCTGGTGCTCCATCCGCTGGCCAACGGCATGGCCGGACGCATGGAAAAGGAGCTGGGCATCCCGTCGCTTTTCGTGCCCACGGCCTACGGCTTCGGGACCATCGCCGCCCAGTACGCCAAAATAGGCGAGGCCCTCGGCCGCGACCTGGACACGACGGCCGCCGAGAAGGCCGCCAAGGAAGCCGCCGGACCGCTCCTCGACACCCTTCGCGGCAAGACCATCGCCATTGGATGCGCGATCAACGGCAGCCCCTACGAGCTGGCCCTGGCCTTCGTGGACGCGGGACTCACGGTGGATACCATCTTCGGGCGCGGCACCTTCAAGCCCTACGAATGGAAGCTGATCGAACGCCTGCGCGAGGTCGCGCCGCACATCCGGGTCTACAACGTCTCCCACCCGAACCTCTGCGGCGAAACGGCCGCCTTCGACCACGTGGACCTGGCCTACGGCGTGGACGCCGGCATGTTCTGCGCCAAGGCGGTCAACGTGCCGCTGTCGCGCTACCAGGAGCAGCACTACGGCTACGAAAACGCCGTGTGGATGCTCGAGGAAACCCGGCAGGCGATGGCCCATCCGGTCAGCAACCACGACTGGATCTACCGGCGCCAGTTCCTCATTTAAGCCCGACAGCGCAAGGATGGAGCACATGAAAATCTTCCACAAGCTTCTGCCCCTGGCCACAGGCTATTTCGGCGTCAGTTCGGCCCTGTACGATTTCGACGGGCTGGTGGTGATCTACGGCCCGGCCGGCGGGGCCTGGCACATCAATATCGAGGACGAGCCCCGCTGGTACCGGGGACCGGCCACCGTGGTCGGGGCCGGACTGCTGGAGATGGACGTCATCCTCGGCAACGAGGACAAGTTCATCGACAACATCGCCAAGGTCGCAACCGAGCTCGACCGCCGGTTCATCGCCCTGGCCGGCACGCCCATCTCGGAGATCATCGGCACGGACCTCAAGGGCTTCGCCCGCACGCTGGAAGCCCGCACCGGGTTGCCGGTGTTCATGGTGCCGACCGCCGGCTCGGAGCCCTACCCCGAGGGCGCGGGCAAGGCGTTTCTGGCCCTGGCCGACAAGTTCATGGTTCCGCCGACAAAGAAGCGGGGAAAAAGCCTGAACGTGCTCGGGGCCATCCACCTGTCCACGGGCAAGCCGGAACATATCCAGCCGCTTTTGACGGCCCTTGAACAAGCCGGCCATGCCCTGGTCAGCGTCTTTTCCGTGGCCCGCCCGGGCCAAGAGGACCCGCTCCAGGCCGTACGCGAGGCCCCGGAAGCGGCCGCCAACCTGGTGGTTTCGGCAAGCGGCCTGTCCCTGGCCGCGCGCATGCAGGCCGCCTACGGCACGCCCTATGTGGCCGGCCTGCCCGTCGGCCGGCAGGGACTGGCCGACATCCTGGCCATGCTGGAGGGACGTCCCGCCGCCCCGGCGACGCCGCCCGCGCGCCCAGCGCCCTTTAAACACGCCCTGGTCATCGGCGAGCCGGTCGTCAGCTATGGCATCAAGCACTGCCTGCGCCGCGATTTCGGCCTGCCCGAGGTGGACGTGGTGTCCGTGACGCCGTCCGAGGCGCTTTTTGCCGACGCGCCCGGTTGCCGGGGCGTTCTCGCCGCGCGCGGCCCCCGCGACCTGGACACCGACGCCGAGCAGGCCATTGCCGAGCGCGTAAACGATCCGGCCGTGGATTTCATTGTCGCAGACCCGTGCTACGAAGCCCTGCTCACCCGCAAGGCGCGCTTTGTCCCGGTGCCGCATATCGCCTTAAGCGCCCGCTTCAACTGGGACATGCCCTACGAATATGCGGTGGAAAAAGGCTACGCCTCTTTCGAGCAGGCGCTTTTCGGCGCGTAGCGTCGTACTTTCACTAACGGAGAGCCAGCCAGATGCGTACCGCCCCGGCCGCAAACAGTGTCCAGGCAATGGGCACGGCATGGGGCGGCCGCGTCAGGGCCACGAGAAAGGCGGCGGCAAGGAGCAAAATCCCCAACGCCACCCGGCGCAGATAGGGGCGCAGGCGTTCGCCGGCGTATTCCAGGGTCTCGGGCGAGAGCTTCACCCGCAGGTTGGATTCGCTTAAGTCCGTCAGCACCGTCTTGGCCCGGCGCAAGGTCAGCGGCAGGCTGGTCAGTTCCGAACGCAGGGTGGGAAAAAGCCCGGCCTCCGCGCCCATGGCCCGGGCCAGATTGCGGCGCAGAAGCGGCAGGATGTCCTTCACGCCGTTGAAATTCTCGATGTAGGTGGTGCCGAGGCCCTCGATCAGCGTGCTCGCCCGCATGACGTAGACCACGTCCTGAGGCACCTTGAACGGCAGGTCCTTCATGGAATCGAGCACCGAGAAGGCCAGCGCCTGCATGGAGGCGGCGGACAGGCTGGCGTCGCCGAAGATGTCGAACATGCGCTCGGAAAATTCCATCATCTCGGTGGGCTCGGCCCCGGCGGCCACGATGCCCAGACGCTTGCAGGCCACGATGAAGCCCTCGTAGTCCCGGTCGTGGGCGGTCTTGGCCACCTCGATCATGGCCACCCGGGTGTCGGCGGGAAGCCGCTTGACCATGCCGAAATCGAGCAGGGTGATGCCCCCATCCGGCCGCACCAGGATGTTGCCGGGATGCGGGTCGGCGTGGAAATAGCCCCGCACCAGCATCTGTTCGATATAAAAGGCGATCAGGTCGTCGAGCACCTTGCGGAAGGGGATGCCGGCGGCGGCCAGCCCGGCCTTGTCGTCGATGCGAAACCCGGTCTCGAAGCTCATGACCAGGGCGTCGGCGTTGGAAAGCTCCGGCACGGGAGCAGGGAACCGCACCGCGCCGTCGCCGTAGGCGTCGGTGAACTTGCGCAGGTTGGCAAGCTCCACGGACAAGTCGGCTTCCTTGACGATCATGGCGGAAAATTCCGCCAGCACGGCTTCCACGGAATTTTTCGTAGCCCGCGAAAAAAACGGGGAGAAAAGGGACAACATGCCCCGCACCAGCCGCAAATCCGCCCGCACCAGCCGCTCCACCCCCAACCGGCGCAGCTTCACCGCAACCTTATTCCCGTCGGCAAGATACGCCTCATGCACCTGGCCGATGGACGCGCTGGCCAGCGGCTGCGCCTCAAAGGCGGCAAACGGCGGCGCGGCGCCGAAGGCCCTGGCGAAGGCCGTCCGGAAATCGGACTCGGGCATGGGGGCGACCTCGTCGTGGATGCCCCGCAGTTCGACCAGATAGTCCTCGGTAAAAAAATCGGCCCGGGTGGCCAGCACCTGGGCCAGCTTGATGAAGCTGACGCCGAGCGTCAGGATGGCCTCTTTGAGCCGGCGCGGCGGCAAGGGGCGCAAGGCGAGAAACCGCTCCTTGCGCCGCACCAGCACGAAGACCGTATGGAGGAACCGAAAAGCCAGCCAGACGCGGCGCGGCGCGAATCCGGACGGCATCAGGACGGCTTTTTCTCGATAAGCGCCTTGAGTTCGGCAATGTCCTCCTTGGTGGCCAGGCCCATGCCTTCCAGAACTTTCTGCAACTCCTTGCGAATGCGGGCGTTTAGCGCCTCCTCTTCCTGTTGCGCCCGGGCCTTGGCGTCTTCCAGGAAGTTCTTGGCCTCGGTGCGCGACATCTCGCCGCGCTTTTCCATCTCGTCCACGAACGCCTCGAACTTGTCCTTGGCCAAAAAGGCCGCGCCAAGTCCCATGTACAGCAGATCGACCGGTTTCATGCGGCACGCTCCTTGGGGTTATTCCGTATTATAGTATCGTCTTTCGGCCATGCCGCGTCAAGCCGCCAGCGATACCGGCGGCAGGCTCCGGGATGACTTCCGAGGCCGGATCGGTTAAAGAATACGGCGCCCCGCCTTGTTGTAAACAAGGCGAAAACAACGCCACGTCGAGGTCCCATGCGTTCCATCCTGATCGCGCTTCTCCTCTCGGCTTTCGCATCGACCGCCTTCGGCGGCAATCTCGACTTCACCCTGCACAAACTCGACTCCGGCCGCCCCGGCCCGACCGTGCTCGTGGTCGGCGGCATCCAGGGCGACGAGCCCGGCGGCTTCTACACCGCCGCCCTGCTCGTGTCGCACTACAAGATCAAAACCGGCGCGGTCTGGGTCGTGCCCAACCTCAACTTCCTGTCCATTATCCACAACTCGCGCGGCATGCACGGCGACATGAACCGCAAGTTCGCCGACCTCGACCCCAAGGACCCGGAATACGCGGCCATCCAGAAAATAAAGGCCATCATCACCGACAAGCGCGTGGACGCCGTGCTCCACCTGCACGACGGCTGGGGCTACTACAGCCCCACCTACGTCTCCGACTGGCAGTGCCCGGCGCGCTGGGGCCAATCCGTCATCATCGACCAGACCAGCGTTCCCGGCGCGCGCTTCGGCGACCTCCAGGCACTGGCCCAAAAGGCCGTGGACGACGCCAACCAGCACCTTTACGAAGAGCTGCACGCCTACCACGTCAAAAACACCCACACCCACGACCTCAATAACGAGACCGCCAAGGAGATGTCGAAGACGCTGACCTACTTCGCCATCAACCACGGCAAGCCGGCTTTCGGCATCGAAGGCAGCAAGAACATCACCCCCTTCATGTCCGCCTACTACCACCTGGCCGTGGTCGAAAGCTTCCTCAATTCCTTCGGCATCGAATTCGAACGCACCTTTCCCCTGGACACCAAACAGGTGGCCGAAGCCCTGCAAAGCAACGTGGACGTCTCGTTTTTCGACAACAAGGTCTACCTGGACCTGCGAAACGCCCGCGCACGCCTGCGCTACATCCCGCTCAAGAAGGGCAGCGCCGTGGAATACCGCCCCGGCAGCCCCATCATGGCCCTGGTCTCGGCCGACAAAAGCCTCAGGGTCTACTTCGGCAACAAGAACGTGACCGAACTCGACCCCCAATACTTCGACTACGACACCAGCCTCGACGCCGTGCCCATGACCATCGACGGCACGCGGCGCACCGTGCCCTTCGGCAGCGTCGTCAACGTGGCGGGCTCCTTCGTCGTCGAACCAAACCACGACTACCGCGTCAACGTCATCGGTTACGCCAAACCCGGCCACGACGACGAAGGCGGCCTCACCATCCGCCGCGACGACCTCAAGGCCGGCTACTCCGTGGACAAGGACGGCTCCATCTACCGCGTGGAAGTCTACAAGGGCGACAAGTTCTGCGGCATGATCCTCGCCGCCTTCCAACCAGACGAAGCCCCCCGCATGGCCAAGGCCCGAAACGACAAGCTGCTGACGCGCCTCAAAACAAGCGGCGCTCTGGAACTGGGCCGGTAAGGGAGAAGGGAGATCGAAGGCGCCGGGGGAGGGAACCCTTTTTTGAAAAAAAGGGTTCCCTCCCCCGGACCCCCACCCTCCCCAAAAACTTTAAAGGGGCCGCAAAGCGGAAGACGATGAACGATTCTTCCTTGCCACTTTCGCCCCAACGGGGCGACGGCGCGGTGGAGTCGGCATTTGCCCGGGACGAGCCTGCCGCGAAGCGGCGGCACCGTCCCGGCAAATGCCGACTCCATCTTCCTCCCACCGACCTTCCGCCAACCAACCCATCCTCCGCCCAGCCAAAGCCGGACGGGGGGTCCGGGGGGCCCCTGGCCTCCCGGCGGGGTGCAGGGGCGGAGCCCCGCCGGGGGCCGGGGCAGCGCCCCGCCGACGACCCATCCCCCCGCCCCGGGCGCGGCCTCGTCGTGGCCGGCACGCGCAGCGGCTGCGGCAAGACGTCGGTGGCGCTGGGGCTGATGCGGGCGCTTTCGCGGCGCGGGCTGCGGGTGCAGGCGTTCAAGGTTGGGCCGGACTTCATCGACCCGGGGCACCATGGGCTGGCCACGGGCCGGGTGAGCCACAACCTCGACGACTGGATGTGCGGCCCGGACGGCATGCGGGAGATCTTCGCCCGGTACGCGGCCGACGCGGACATGGTGGTGGTCGAGGGGGTGATGGGGCTTTTCGACGGCTTCTCGGCCACGGACGACGCCGGCAGCACGGCCCGGCTGGCCAAGACGCTCGGGCTGCCGGTGCTGCTGGTGGCGGACGCCGCGTCCATGGCCCGGTCAACGGCGGCGATGGTGTCCGGGTTTACGGGGTTCGATCCGGAGCTCGCTTTTTGCGGCGTGGCGCTCAACAACGCCGGCAGCGACAGCCACCGCGAGCTTTTGGCCGAGGTCATGGCCGTCGCGCTTCCTGAGACGCCGCTTTGGGGCGTGTTGCCGCGCCGGCCGGCAATCGCCATGCCTTCGCGGCACCTGGGGCTCGTTACGGCCGAAACCGACCCCGAGGCCCTTACCCGCCTCGACGCCCTGGCCGACTGGATTGAAGCGCACATGGACCTGCCGCGCCTCATTCCATCCCTCCCCCCATTACGGGGGTCCGGGGGAGCCGTGGTCCCCCGGCAGGGTCCAGGGGCAGCGCCCCTGGCCGCCGGAGGCATACCCTCCACATCGCCCCTCATCGGCGTCGCCCGCGATGCGGCATTCTGCTTTTATTATGCGGAGAATCTGCGGCTGCTCGAAGCGGCCGGAGCGCAACTGGCGTATTTTTCGCCGCTTGCGGACACGGCCCTGCCCGAGGGTGTGGGGGGACTGTACCTGGGCGGCGGCTATCCGGAGCTTTTCGCGCAACAGCTTGCGGCGAACGCGGCCATGCGCGGGGCCATCCGGGAATTCTGCGCCGCCGGGCGGCCGGTTTTGGCCGAGTGCGGCGGGTTCATGTATCTGATGGAGTCGCTTGTCGACAAAGCGGGACGCAGCCAGGCCATGGCCGGGGTGTTTCCGTTCCGGGCGATCATGGGCGAACGGTTCTCGGCCCTGGGCTACCGGGAGGCGGTCACCCGGGCGGACACGCCGCTTGGGCCGGCCGGGACCCGGCTGCGGGGGCACGAGTTCCATTATTCGCGCCTGGACGGCGACACGGGCGAGGTTGCGGCCGTCTATGCCCTGACCGGACGCAAGGGGCCCATCGACGCGCCGGAGGGATTTCTGCGCGGCAACACGCTCGGCAGCTACGTGCACCTGCATTTCGGCGGCAATCCCCGGGCGGCGGCCCATTTCGCGGCCTGCTGCGCCAAAGGGAGGGACTGATGGCCGGGGAAAAGCTGCGCGAGGGTTTCACCACCGGCACGGCGGCGGCCGGCGCGGCCAAGGCGGCGGCGCTCACGCTTCTTGGCGGGGCGGTACCCGGAACCGTCGATGTGCCGTTGCCGAACGGTTCCCGTATGTCCCTGGCCGTGGCCGAAGCGCGGCGCGAAGGGGATGGAGCCGCAGCCTGCATCATCAAGGACGGCGGCGACGACCCGGACGCGACCCACGGGGCGCGCATCGGCTGCCGGGTGACGCGCCGGGCCGAAGCGGGGATCGCGCTTGACGGCGGCGAGGGCGTCGGCCGGGTGACGCTGCCGGGGCTGCCGGTGCCGGTCGGGCAGGCGGCCATCAATCCCGCGCCACGCCAGCAGATCATCGCCGCCCTGACCGAAGCGGCGCGCCAGTGCGGCTACGGGGGCGGACTTGCGGCCGTGGTCACGGTGGAAGGCGGCGAAGCCATCGCCAAGCGGACGCTCAACCCGCGCCTGGGCATCGTCGGCGGCATCTCCATCCTCGGCGTCTCCGGCATCGTGCGGCCGTTTAGCCACGAGGCCTGGAAGGCCTCCATCGCCGAAGCCCTCGACGTGGCCAAGGCGCTCGGCCATGGCACGGTCGGGTTTTCCACCGGCAGGCGCAGCGAGGCGTTCCTGCGGAGCCTTTACCCCGATCTGCCGGAAACGGCCTGCGTCCAGGCGGCGGATTTCTTCGCCTTCGCCCTTGCGGAAGCGGCCAGGCGGGAATTCGCGGCCATTGTCTGGGCGGCCTTTCCCGGCAAGCTGGTCAAGATGGCCCAGGGGTTGCCCAACACCCATGCCCATAAAGGGGAAACCGATTTTTCCGCCCTGGCCGACTGGTGCGCCCTGGCCGGCTGGCCAGAGGATTTAGCGCGGCAGGCGGCCACGGCCAACACCGCCCGTCATGCCTTCGAGATCGCCCCCTCGGCCGAAGCCAAACGCGCCCTGGCCGAACTGCTCGCCGGCGAGGCGCTGGCCCATATGCGCCGCTTTGCCGGCGGCTCCCCGGCCATCACCCTCGTCGTGTTCGACTTCGATGGCGTGATGCTGACCAGGGGAGGCGCTGCCTCCCCTGGCCCCATTTAACGGAAGATCAGGCGGGAAAGGAAGTTGCGTCGGCAGGATGGCGGACAAGCTCGAGGTTGTCCGTCCACCAGCGGTACATGGAACGCAGCACCCAGGGAATGGGGATCAAGAGAAGGGAACCGACGAACCAGACGACGGAGCGCCAGAGAAGCCCCCAGCCCGTGCCCACGAACATGACATCGTAGCCGTCGCCCTCGAGGTTGTCGCAAAACCAGCGCACAAGCCCCGTGGCCACCCAGGGCCACAGCACCACGGTCAGGGCCGTGAGGTAAAAAAGCAGCACCCAGCCGAGATAGGGCAGGTATCGTCCGTGGAACCGGGGCGCGCCGCCGGGCTCGAGCCGGATGTTCGCGAACAGCCAGCGGTAGATGGGCAGCTTGACCGCCACGTCGAACGGCACCAGCGCCAACACGAGCAGCAACTGCACGGACGTCGTCCTGGCGTTGTGTTCCATGCCCGCCGTCACGAGGCTTGGCAGAATGGCCAAAAAAACCGCCACGGCAAAAAGCGGCCAGACGCGGCCGCCCCGCCCGGTAAATTCCGCCCGGGTGCCGTCGGAAAAGACAAGCCCGCCGCACCACCAGGCCGTAAAGGCCACCACGCCCCAGGCCGCCGGAATGACAAAAAGCGCCAGCACGGCGCAAAGCGCCGTATACCCCAGGGATGCCAGCGCCCCGCCCATGAACCTGACGCCAATGCGTTGATCGAGCATATCACCCCCCTTTTTCACATTGAAACACTTCTGACCCAGCCCCGCCAAAAGGGCAACCACCCTTTTGACCCCGGCCCGACGCGCGCGTACAGGGGGGCATGACCTCTGGAGAGTACCCGACATGACCCCCAAGCGCGTCGCCGTCATCGGCTGCGGCATCGGCCGGCCATGGCTGGCCCCGGAACCGGCCGACGCCCTGGCCGGGGCCGCCGTGGTGGTCGGCGGCGCCCGCCAGCTTGCCCTTTTTCCGGATCATCCCGCGCGCCGCATCCCCATCGTCGGTCCGCTTGCCGCCGTGTGCGACGCCATCGAAACCGCTACCGACAGCGGCGAGGCGGTCTGCGTGCTGGCCGACGGCGATCCGCTTTTTTTCGGCATCGGCCGCCTGCTGGTCGAACGTTTCGGGTCCGATCGCCTGACGTTTTACCCGAGCGTCACCGCCGTCGGGGCCGCCGCCGCCCGGCTGGGCCGGCCCTGGCAGGACCTCCCGGCCGTTTCGCTCCACGGCCGAAGCGACCTGACGCCCCTTTTCGCCGCCCTCGTCCGCCACGGCGCGGCAGCGGTCTACACCGACGCCGTCAACACCCCGGCCGTCATCGCGGACAAGCTGCTTGGGCGCGGCGGCGCAGCCTTTACGATGCACGTGCTGGAGGAAATGGGCTTGCCCGGGGAGCGCCGCCGCAGCCTGCGTCTGGCCGAGGCGGCCAACCAGGATTTTTCCCCGCTCAACCTCACGCTCGTCGAACGCACGCACCCGCCCGAAATCGCGCTCAGCCTGGGCCTTGCCGACGACGCGCTTTCGCGAAGCGACCGCGTCTTCACCAAGGCTCCGGTGCGGGCCGTGTCCCTGGCCGGGCTCGCACCGCGTCCGGGAGACGTCGTCTGGGACGTGGGGGCCGGGACCGGGGCCGTGGCCCTGGAAGCGTCCCTGTTAAACCTCGGCGGCCCGGTCTTTGCCGTGGAGCGCGATCCGGCCCGGCATGCGCTGCTTATGGACAACATCCGCCGCACCGGCGCGCTGACCGTGACGCCCATCCACGGCGAGGCCCCGGACGCCCTGGCCGGGCTGGCGGACCCGGACCGCATTTTCATCGGCGGGGGCCTGACAAACGCGCCGGACCTGCTGCCCGAACTGTGCCGGCGGCTGCGCCCCGGGGGCAGGCTGGTCGCCAACTGCGTGCTGCTCGGCAGCCTGCACAGCGCCCTGGAAACGCTTCGCGCCCTGGGCTGGCCCGTGACCCTCACCCAGGTCCAGGCGGAGACGGCAACCCCGCTTGCCGGGGACCTGCGGTTTTGCGCCGAAAATCCCGTCTTCGTCCTAACCGCCGTCAAGGAATCCCGCCATGGCTGACGCGCCCGACGTCCCTTGCGGCGTCTATTTCATCGGAGCCGGCCCCGGCGACCCGGAGCTGCTCACGGTCAAGGCCGCCCGGATCATCGGCCGGGCCGATCTGGTCCTTTACGCCGGCTCGCTGGTATCGCCGGCCGTGGTGGCCCTGGCCAAAAAAGAGGCGCGGGTGGTCGATTCCGCGCCGCTGACCCTGGCCGAGACCCATGCCCTGCTCGTAGACGCCGTGCGGGCCGGGGGCATCGCCGCCCGGGTGCATACCGGCGATCCGGCCCTTTACGGCGCGCTGTCCGAACAGACCCGGCTCCTGGTCGCCGACGACATCCCCTATCAGGTCATTCCCGGCGTTACCTCGGCCTCGGCCGCCGCCGCCGCCTTCGGCGTCTCCGTAACCGAACCGGAGACGACCCAGAGCCTGATCCTGACCCGGCTCGCCGGGCGCACGCCCATGCCGCCGGGGGAATCCCTGGCCGCCCTGGCCGCGCACAAAGCCACCCTGGCCATCTACCTCTCGGCCGGCGATCCCGAGGGCGTGGCCGCCGCCCTGCGCGAAGCGGGACTCCCCGGGGACACGCCGGTGGCCATCGCCCATCGCCTGGGCTGGCCTGGGGAAAAACGCCTCTGGGCCACCGTCGCCACCCTGGCCGAAACGGTGCGCCATGCCGGCGTCGACCGGCAAACCCTTTTCTTGGTGCTGCCCGGGCTCGGCCAGGGAACATGCTCCAAACTCTACGACCCGTCCTTCGGTCACGGATTTCGTCCGGTCCGCGACGACGGCTAAAGGAGGCTCACCCTATGGAAACCTTCGAGGTGCACACCACCCGCCGCGAGGAACTCATCCGGCTCACCAGCGCCCTGCAGGAACTCGTGGACGCCAGGGGCTGGCGCGACGGGGCGCTGGTCGTCTTCTGCCCCCACACCACCGCCGGACTCACCGTCAACGAGGACGCCGATCCGGACGTGGTCGCCGACATGGTCGCGGCCATGGGGCGGTTGCTGCCCCGGGACGCCGGCTACCGACACGTCGAAGGCAACAGCGACGCCCACATCAAAACGACGTTGGTCGGCCCGTCGCTGACGCTCATCGTGGCGGCCGGCCGCATCATGCTCGGCACCTGGCAGGGAATCTTCCTGTGCGAATGGGACGGCCCCAGGAACCGCAAGGTCTGGGCCCAATGGCTCGGTCAATAGGCGGGGAGGAAAAGAGGATGCGAGAGGGGGACCCTTTTTGAAAAAAGTGTCCCCCTCTCGCGCTCTCCCCTCCTAAAAACTTTCAATGGTTATAGATGGATATCGACAGCATCCTGTAACCGTTAAAAGT